>JAQVLL010000248.1 GCA_028704195.1 Smithellaceae bacterium | reverse complement strand
AATCCTGCTGGATTGTCATCCGCAGCCTCGTCTACCTCAAGAAAAAATCCCTGACGCAAAAGGAATGGCTGGCCAAGATTCGACCGCTGGGTGACCGGATGTTCCGTAAGGGAGAAATACTGCGGGCCGAGGCCCTTTCCCAGGCCAATTATCTCAATGCCATTAAGTTTCTGGAAGATGCCGAATTGATTATTTCTCAATCAAAAGAAGAAAAATCCGGCAAAAGCGAACTCAGCTACAACCTGACGGACAATCGCGCACAGCTGGAAGTGCTGAGAAAACGCCTCTTCAAGTTCCTCTAGTCAATTTTCCCCTCATTCCCATTCGGTTTGACAGTAAAACAGGGCATATAAAATAACAAGGAATTATTTTTATGATTAACATTTCTGTCTGCATTAATCACACTAGTCTCAGACTGGTCTAAGTTAAGGAGGGTGATATGCAAACCGTCGGGGCTAACGAGGCAAAAACATCTCTGCCCAGGCTTTTAGAACGATTCAATAATGGGAAGTAATAAGCATAACAAAACATGGTGTAGCAGTGGCTGTTTTGCAACCTCCCGCGACCGCAAAGAAATTAAACCACACTATCCGATTACGGCATTACGGCAGTTCAGAAACAAACACGTGCTCAAGGGAATTTCTTTAAAAAAAATTATTGAAGAAGGCAGGCGTTAAGCAATGCAGGAATTTGTCATTGATAATACCGTGGTCATCTCCTGATGATTTCAAGACGAAACCAACAAGTATGCCGATGTTGTCCCGGGATTCCTCGAAGAAGGCACCGCCTATGTGCCTGCCATCTGGCCGTTAGAAGTCAGCAATGTATTGCTTGCCGCGGAATGTAGAAAGCGGCTCAGTCAAGCAGATCGTTCTTACTTTATTTCGCTGTTGCTTGAACTGCCCGTCATTGTGGAGCAGGAATCGCCGGAGAGAATGTTGAGTGAAATATTAGCCCTTGCCATGCGCAAAGGTCTGCCACTGGCTACAACGGATATGAATGTTATTGCCGCGGCCAAGAGAAGCAGTCTGTCTATAATAAAATAAAACAACAGAAATTAAAAGTGAAGCTCCCCGTGGTTTGCCGTGGGGAGCTTCACCGATTTATTCCTTCCGATTTATTTTTTCTTCCCGGTTTTTGCCGGCGGTTTAATGCTGTAGAAAGCCGACATGCCGAGGTAACTGGCGGAGTCGCCCAGTTCTTCTTCAATGCGCATCAGTTGATTGTATTTAGACAGCCTTTCCGTTCGGGAAAGCGAACCGCTTTTAATCTGGCCGCAGTTGGTGGCCACCGTGATGTCTGCCATGAAGGTGTCTTCGGTTTCGCCGGAACGGTGAGAGACAACGCACGTGTAGCTTGATTTCATGGCGCGTTCCATGGTATCGAGCGTTTCCGTGAGTGTGCCGATCTGATTGAGTTTAATCAGGATGGAGTTGGCCACGCCAAGCTCAATTCCTTTTTCCAGGCGCTTGACGTTCGTTACAAAAATATCATCTCCGACAATCTGAATCTTGCCGCCCAGTTCGTCGTTTAGCAGCTTCCATCCCGCCCAGTCGTCTTCCGCCAGACCGTCTTCGATTGAAATGATCGGATAGCGCTTCACCAGGTCCGCGTAAAACTGCACCATGTCTTCGGCCGTTTTCCGGGGTTTTTTCTCGGCGGCCAGAATGTAGGTGCCTTTTTCGTAAAAAGAGCTGGCGGCCGAATCCAGCGCTATCATGACATCTTTGCCGGGCTTGTAATTCGATTTTTCAATCGCCGTCATGATGAGAGACAGGGCCTCTTCATTGGATTTAAGATTCGGCGCGAATCCGCCCTCATCGCCCACGGCCGTGTTGTAGCCTTTGCCCTTCAGGACGGCCTTCAGGGCGTGGAAAACTTCGGCGTTCATGCGGATGCCCTCCTTGAAGTTTGGCGCCCCCACAGGCATGATCATAAATTCCTGAATGTCCACGTTATTGTCGGCGTGCTGACCGCCGTTTAGAATGTTGGACTGCGGAATCGGCAGAACATTGGCGTTAACGCCGCCCAGATAACGGTAAAGCGGCAGGCCCGATAATTCCGCGCCCGCTTTGGCACAGGCCATGGAAACGGACAGAATGGCGTTGGCGCCCAGTTTCCCTCTGTTGGCGGTTCCGTCGAGTTCAATCATGGCAAAATCGATATCCCGCTGTCTGCGGCAGTCCATACCGATGATCTCCGGTCCGATTTTATGCAGAACATTATTAACGGCTTTTTCGACCCCTTTACCGCCGTATCTTTTCTTGTTGCCGTCACGCAGCTCCAGCATTTCGTGTTCGCCGGTGGAGGCGCCTGAAGGTACGGCGGCTCTCGCGGTGATTCCCGATATAGTGGTGACTTCTGCTTCGAGGGTAGGGTTGCCCCTGGAATCCAGAATCTCCCTTGCGTGAATGTTGATGATTTCTGGCATATAAAACCTCCTTTTGCTTTGTTCTATTCTTTATCAGAGCCGTAGGCTGATTTCAAGTTGATAAGTAAACAGACTTGATAACTTTGATCAAGTCGGATAAAAAGAATCCGGTTTTGCATCCGGAAAGAGGAAGGAACAGCGGTTTGGAAACGGATACGGTAAAAAAAGATAAAAACACGAAACTTTTTCTTCACCTGAAGAAATGGCTGGAAAAAGCCGTGCTGGATTATTCCATGATCGGGGAGGGAGACAAACTGCTCATCGGCGTCTCTGGGGGGGCGGACAGTTTTGCCCTGCTGGACCTGCTTGATTCACCAATGATTTTTGTGCCGAAGTTTTCTTTTATCGCGGTCAACATCGACATGGGGTTTGACCCGGACTACGTAGCTTACCGCGAACTGGAAAAATACTTTCAGGAACATCAATATCCGTACGTGATGGAAAAAACCGATATCGGAGTAATTGCGCATTCGGACATCAACAGGAAAAACCCATGTTTTTTGTGTTCGCGTCTTCGCCGCAAACGAATTTTTGAAATTGCGGCTGAAAGTGGTTGCAGCAAGATCGCTTTTGCCCATCATCGTGATGATATTATCGAAACGCTGCTGATTAACATGTTTTATGGACGGGAAATAAGCACAATGATGCCCGATCAGAGCATATTTGGCGGTAAGCTGCATATCATCCGTCCGCTGGCGTATTTGACAGAAGACCTTGTAAAAAAATACAGTCGCGAGAGGCAATTTCCGACGGTCAAAAACGAATGCCCAACCAGCGAAAATTCAAAAAGGAAATACATGAAAACGCTTTTGAACGAACTGGAGCGAGACAATCCCGATATCCGTCATAACATTTACACGGCCATGAGTCATGTGAAACCGGATTATTTGCCGTTCCGGTCTGGGAAAAAGCTGTGCTGAATGGTCATTTTCCTTGGTGAATTGATCCGGACTTTGTGTAATTTTGATAGCAAATAATCATGTTATATAATTGATCACTTGATATACAAATATAAAGTAATACATTAACTAAATTGAAATAAAATAGATGGTAATACTCGTCATTTCATGTAAAATGAAAACATGGCAAAAGAAAACACCGCACAAAAACTGATCGCGTCCAACAAAACAGCCCGTCTAAATTACGAAATCGGCGATACCTATGAGGCCGGAATGGTCCTGTCGGGAACGGAAGTCAAGGCACTGCGATCAGGCAAGGCCAATCTGAAAGACAGCTATGCGGTTGTAAAAGATAACGAAGTGTTCCTGCGCGAGATGCACATCAGCCATTACGATCACGGGAACCGCTCCAACCATGAGCCATTGAGGCCGCGTAAACTCCTTCTGCACAAGCGTGAAATCAAGAAACTTTATGGAAAATCGCGGGAGAAAGGGTTGGCGTTGATCCCCCTCAAGCTTTATTTCAAAAACGGCAGGGTAAAGGTGGAAATCGGCATCGGCAAGGGCAAAAAATTGTACGACCGTCGCCAGGACATCAAAGAGCGTGAAGAACGTCGCACCATTGCCCGTGATTTTAAATCAAAACTGATCAAAATTTAATAGTTACGTCTTTTCTTTTACCTTCTCCGCTGGGGGAGGTATCACGAAGCGACGGAGGTAAAGATCTGCGCATTTCTGCTCTTCCCTTTGACAAAAGCACCATAACTGTCTATATTAGAAACAAATAAAAATAAGGGGGCGTAACGGTTTCGACGGGGACATTTGAAGTTGTAGAAGCGTGCCGAGGTTCCTACAGGCCTCGTTAAACAGGTAGGAAACATATAATCGCAGACAACTACGATTACGCTTTAGCCG
>JAQVLL010000247.1 GCA_028704195.1 Smithellaceae bacterium | reverse complement strand
CTGGTGAAATCTCCTGACTTCACGGACAGTGTCGGGAGCGGAAACGCAACCTGATAAAATCAAAGAAAAAACAGCAATCAGACTGAAAAATCTTTTCATGAAGATATCCTTTGCTTGATGTATAATTGATTATAATCTTTTTTTTTGTTTCGGGCAAGGTAAACGGTTTGTTTACTTCCCGATCATTTTATTTTGCATTCTCCTTGATTTCGTGTAAATTATTATTACGGTATAAACATGTATCGAACCATTGCCGGGATGAGAATCCAGGGAGGTCTGAAACGGGATAATAACATTTTCAACATTGAGAAAGGAGAGGGATTATGATTGCCGTAAGCGTACTCAAAAATTTTGCTTTTTTTAAAAGTTTCAGCAATGATCACCTGGTGAAACTGGAGCCTTTGGGCAAGGAGGAAACTTATCAGGCCGGTGCGCATCTATACGACAACGGCGATCCGGCCCGTAGTCTTTATCTTGTCATGGAAGGGAAAATCGCCCTTTTCATGGATACCTATGTGGGAACGGGTAAACCGCCTTTGCAGGTGACGGTTGATTTTATCACCCGGGGCGAATCGATGGGCTGGTCGGCTGTCGTTGAGCCGTTCATCTATACCCTGAGTGCCCGCTGCCTTGAGGACACAAAACTCATTTCGTTTGAGTCTGAAAAATTGCGTGATATGATGGATGAGGACGATGCACTGGGTTTCAAAATCATGCAGTCAACGGCCAAGGTGATTGCGACCCGTCTGACGCACACGCGGATCATTCTGGTGGGTGAACGCGGTCTTTCCACCCTGACGGAGTACTGATGTTCAAAGGAGATAAAAATGCAGACGTTTGTTCCTAAAAAGATTTTTTTTACCAAGGGCGTCGGCTCGCACAGGGATGAACTGCATTCTTTCGAACGTGCCTTACGCAATGCCGGTATTGAAAAATGCAATTTGGTTCAGGTGTCCAGCATTTTTCCGCCCAGATGTAAAATGATTCCCAAGTCGCAAGGGCTGAAACATCTGATACCCGGCGCCATTACTTACTGTGTCATGAGCCGATGCTGCAGTAATGAACCAAAAAGGCTCCTTGCCGCTTCTGTCGGTTGCGCGATTCCCGCTGATAAATCATCCTATGGTTATATCAGTGAGCATCATGCTTACGGACTGACGGAGAAACAAACCGGCGACCATGCCGAGGATTTGGCCGCGGCGATGCTCGCTTCAACCCTGGGAATTGATTTCAACGTGGACGAGAGCTGGGACGAGAAAAAGGAGATTTTTAAAATCAGCGGAAAGATCGTGCGGACCTTGAATGTGACCCAGTCAAAAATATGTGTAGATAATCATTATACCACGGTTATCGCGGCCGCTGTCTTTGTCTTCTGAAATACGTGCAGTTTTTTCACAGGGTAAACAAGCCCGGGCGGGCAACATCAAAGAATGTTGCATCGTCTCCATGTTTTTTACAAAAGGAATGCTGTTGAATTATGAAAAAAGATATACCTGAATTAGAGAAACAGGACGTCGGCGGGGCCGAACTGCCCTATCTTTTTTACGCCGGAGGCCCCCGCCAGATGCTTTTTACTCATGCCACCGGATTTCTGCCCTGGCTGTGGCATCCCATTATTGAAAATTTTATTTCCGAATATTCGGTCTGGGCGCCTTACATCTGCAACTACCGCTCATGCAACCCGCATGAAGGAGGCCTGGGATGGAATGTGGTTGCCGAGGATTTGGCCACCTTTTGTCGTGCGCAGAAGATTGAGAACCATCTGATGGTCGGTCATTCGATGGGCGCGACGGTTTCGGCTATTGCCGTTGGCAGGTACGGACTTGCACCACAAGCCATGATTCTTATCGAACCGATTTTCCTGCCGGAGCAGTTTTACGAGATGACACCCAGCTTGAAAGATCATCCGCTGGCTTCCAAGTCGATTAAAAGAGTCAACTACTGGAATAGTGAAGAAGAGGCAATGTCTTATTTAAAATCCCGTTCGTTTTTTTCGGCCTGGGATCCGGAGATTCTGCATCTGTACAAGCAGTTTGGCATGGAAAAAATGACTCAGGGCGACATGCGGCTGACGTGCACGCCGGAAAGCGAAGCCGCTATGTTCATGGGCGGGTGGTGCTGTAATCCCTGGCCGCTTCTGGAAAAGATTTCCTGCCCTGTACTGGTGATCGAGGGAGAAAAAAGCACCAATATCGGCCTGGTGGATATCCAGAGAGCCGTTTCACTGCTGCCGCAGGGCAAATACGGATCGGTTGCCGATGCCGGGCACTTGATTCCCATGGAAAAACCCGCGGAAATCACCAGGATTGTCAAAGAATATATTTCGACAATTGCCTGAAATCAATACCGGGAGACTTGAGTATGATCAGACCTGACATCATCGCCTTTTGCAACCAGAAGGGAGGCGTCGGCAAGACAACCTGCGCTCTCAATGTTGCCGGCGGGCTGACGCTGCTGAAGAAGAAAGTCCTGGTCATCGATTTTGACCCGCAGGCGCATCTTACGTATTCCCTGGGGCTGGACGCCCATCAGATGAAGAGCACAAGTTATTCGGTCATGCGGAAAATCCAAAGCCTTGAAGAGGCGGTTGTGGAGATCAAGGGCATGAAGGTGTTGCCCGCGAATCTTGATTTATCACGCCTGGAAACGGAAATGAGCAGCCTTCACGGGAAAGAAAAAATCCTGAAGAATTGCCTGGTGGAGGTTGCCGATGTTCAATACGTGATCATCGATTGCCCCCCGGCGGCCGGACTGCTCACGGTTAATGCCCTGGTCGCCTGCCGCGAAGTGTATATTCCGCTGCAGAAGGAATTTCTTGCGCTCAAAGGCATGAGCAGGCTTCTGACGCTGATTGAGGAAGTCAAGAAAAAATACAACAAAAACGGTCCCTCATATCGCGTTATTCCTATGCGCTACGATGCCCGGAAAAGGCTGAACAACGCCATCATGGACAAGGTTCGTGAGCGTTTCGGCGAGCGGGTGTTCAATGCCGTGATCCGCGAGAATATCGCCGTGGCCGAAGCTCCCAGTTTTGGCCAATCCATTTTTGAATATGCTCCCAGAAGCCATGGCGCCGAAGATTACCTGGTGCTTTGCAGAGAGATCATCCGCAAACGGCCTGCCGGTTAATCTATTTCAATTGTGATTAATCGGCATCAGCAAAGCAGGTTCCACATGTTGTTAACGGGTTTTTTTCAAATCAGATAAAGGAGAAGAAATATGTGGAAAAAGTTGTTTATGATTCTGGCGTTATTATCTTTGGTGGCATTTTCTTCGGAGGCTTATGCCCAGTTCAGGGAAGGTCTGTGGGAAATCACCACACAGGTGGAAATTAGAGGGATGCAGCAGCAGATGCCGCCCACCACAATCCGTCAATGCATTACCAAAAGTGATCCTGTTCCTAAAAACCAGGATAAAAATTTCGCATGTAAAACGGCCAGCCAGAGGGTAAGCGGCAATACGATACATTATGTCGTGGAGTGCAAAGGCAGGGAGGGGACCATGACCTCAACAGGTCAGAGCACGTATACGGGCAGCACGATGTCCGGCTCTTCACAAACCAGACTTATGATGAAAGGACAGCCGGAAATGCAGATGTCAAGCAGGATGACGGGAAAGTATTTAGGGGCATGCCCCAAAAAATAAAAGGGGAGATTTCTTATGAGACTGAAAGACAAAGTGGCAATTGTAACCGGATCAGGACGCGGCATTGGTGAAGGCATTGCCTTGAGATTTGCCGAAGAAGGCGCGAAACTGATTATCAACGATGTGAACGAGGCAGACGCGAATGTGGTAGCGGACAGAATCAAGGCGGCCGGCGGGCAGGCTGTTGCCGTTCTGGGTTCCGTGGCTGAACGCCCGGTGGTTCAGCAGATGGTGGATACGGCAGTCAAAGAGTTCGGCACGCTCGATATTATTGTCAACAACGCGGGGATTACCCGTGACAGCATTCTGCACAAGATGACCGATGAACAGTGGGATCCCGTTATCGCCGTCAACCTGACCGGCGTATACTACGGTATCCAGTGCGCGGCGCGTGTCATGCGTGAAAAAGGTTACGGCAAGATCATCAATATTTCATCGACCAGCGCGCTGGGCAATGTTGGACAGCTCAACTACTCCGCCTCGAAAGCGGGCGTCATCGGGACGACCAAAACGGCGGCTAAAGAGTTGGGGGCGAAGGGTGTAAACGTCAACGCGATTGCTCCGGGCATGATCTGGACGGATATGATGAAGAACATGCCGCCGGAAAC
>JAQVLL010000246.1 GCA_028704195.1 Smithellaceae bacterium | reverse complement strand
GCAAGCGGCTTAATTTTGACAAACCACTGCTTGGAAACCATCGGTTCAATATCCGTCTTGCAGCGGTAGCATTGACCGACATTGTGAGCGTACGGTTCGGTGCCGACCATGAAGCCTTCCTTTTCCAGATCGGCAATCACGTTGCGGCGCGCCTCGTAGCGGTCCTGTCCCCTGTATTTCCCTCCGTACTCGTTGATCACGCCCTGCCCGTCCATGATCGAAATGATTTCCAGATTGTGGCGGCCGGCCATGGCAAAATCGTTGGGATCGGAGCCCGGTGTGATTTTCACCGCACCGGAGCCGAAATCCATTGTCACATAATCATCGGCTATAATGGGTATTTTTTTGTTCATGAGCGGCAATATGACAAATTTGCCGATTTTATCCTTGTAGCGTTCATCCGCGGGATTGACGGCAACGGCGGTATCACCCAGCATCGTCTCCGGTCTGGTGGTAGCCACGACAATTTCTCCGCTGCCGTCGGCAAAGGGGTAACGGATGTTCCACAGGAAGCTTTGGTCCTGTTTGAATTCAACCTCCAGATCGGAAATGGCGGTGTGACATCGTGGGCACCAGTTGACGATGTAGTCACCCTGGTAAATCATGCCTTCATTATAAAGCCTTACAAAAACCTCCCGGACAGCCTTCGACAAACCTTCATCCATGGTAAAACGTTCACGCTGCCAGTCGCATGAACAGCCCAGCCTTTTGAGCTGATTGATAATCACTCCCCCGTATTTTTCCTTCCATTCCCAGACACGGGCGATGAATTTTTCTCGCCCCAGGTCATGGCGGGACAATCCCTCTTTCGTCAACTGCTGTTCAACCACGTTTTGCGTCGCAATGCCCGCATGGTCCATGCCCGGCATCCACAGCGTGTTATACCCCTGCATCCTCTTGAAACGGATGATGATGTCCTGCAGGGTGTTGTTCAGCGCATGCCCCATGTGCAACATGCCGGTCACATTGGGGGGCGGAATGACGATGGAGAAAGCGGGATCGTCACTGGTGTCCCGCGCGTGAAAATACTCATTTTTCAGCCAGTAATCGTATAACCTTTTTTCGGCCTCGGCCGGTTCGAACGCTTTGCCCAACTCTTTTGTCAACATGAACCATCTCCCATCTCTAAATGCGCAAAGGGCTTGCGCCCTTTTCAGCTTCTCATATTTTTCAGGCCTGTTGTACTCAATTCCTAAAGACCAAAAAACAAGCGTTTCACTTCAGGCAGGATTAAGATCCTTTCTAAACAACTTTGCCGCCAACACCGCTTTTCCAACGTAAAAGGCGTGACTTCTAAAAATTCTTTAATCAATCATCTCGCAGCACGCTGTCGCGGGAAAAAATGTATGTTACGGTTTCGCAGCAAGATACGAAGAATCAACGCTGTCCCGTGTGAGCGGGATTTAAAACGCTTGGTATCATTATCTTCTGTGGGTGTTTAAGTCAAGTCAATATTCACTGCACGGATCCGTCACCGGGGTTCATTGGCTGAATTGGAATCTTTAATATTCAGGAATGATTCCACAGTTTTTTGAATGGCATGGTATTGATCGGGAGCAAACCAGCGGATGGTTTTGTCTGCCGAAAACCACGTCATTTGTCTTTTGGCATACTGCCAGGTATCCCGATTCATCAAATCAAGCGTGCGCTCCCAGTTATTGATCCCCCGGATAAAATCGACAACCTGTTTATATCCAAGGGATTGCAGTGGCTTAATATCTGGCCTGTAGCCTTTCGCCAAAAGTCCGCGGACCTCTTCAACCAGTCCGTCCTCCATCATTTTCGCGGTTCTTGCAGTAATTCTTTTTTTCAACTCGGCACGCTCCACCGAAAGACCGATTTTACAGGCCTCATAGGGACAATCGGCAAATAGATGGTTCCGCTGCAGCGTGATGATGGACTGACCGCTCTGATCCAACACTTCGAGCGCGCGAATGACACGCACGGTGTCATTGACGTTAATGCGGCAAGCCGCCTGGGGGTCTTTTTGCTCCAGCAGCCCATAGAGGTACTGCCTGCCGAAGCGGTCGCGAAGGCCCCTGTAATAATTGCGGATGTTTTCATCGGCCGGCGGTGTTTCTATCATCCCCTGCAACAGCGCGCGGATATACAGTCCCGTTCCGCCAACCACGAAAACGGGTTTTCCGGCGCGGGTCAACCGGTCAATGACCGCCCTTGCCTGCACGGCGTAGATGGCCGCGTTGAATTCTTCATCCGGATTAACAACGTCAATCAGATGATGGGGCACCCTTGCCCTTTCTTCACGGGTCGGTTTGGCCGTTCCGATATCCAGATAACGGTAAACCTGCAGGGAATCGGCGTTGACGATCTCTACCTCCGCCGCCTCAGCCAGTTCCACGGCAAGACGGGTTTTACCGGTCGCCGTGGGTGAGCAGAGGACCACCAGCCTGATCCGGGGTTTCCTATTTTCGTTTAAACATTCGTTCGATTTCATAGAGAGAAAATTGCACGCGGATCGGTCGTCCGTGAGGACAGGTTGAGTTGAAAGGAGTTTTTTCCAGATCATGGCACAGGGCAGCGACTTCCTGGGCCGACAAAACCGCATTGGCTTTAATTGCGGCATGGCAGGCCAGCGACGCCAGGATCTTTTCCCTGCGCTCGGTAAACGACGCCTTCGTCTGTCCGTCACCCAGCTGATCGGCCATGTCGGAAATGATTTCACACGGAAGCACTGCCGGCAGAGAGGCCGGCAGTGCCTTTACCACAATGGCATCGCGGCCGAATATTTCCAGGTCGATCCCGATCTCGCCAAGCATGGGCAACGCTTCTTCAAAAAGACTGATTTGCGCGGGAGTGAGGCTGACCACTTCCGGCATCAGAAGGGGCTGGCTTACCATATTATCCGCGGTCGCCGCTTTCAGGCGCTCCAGGATAATCCTTTCGTGCGCCGCATGTTGATCCACCAGCATCAATCCATCCTCATTGGCGAATACCAGATACGTGCCGGCAAACTGCCCGAGATATTTTCGGTTGGTAAAGATAATCTTTTCCCCCGGAGGATTTTCTTCAACCCGCAAAGGCTCACCGATCGGAACTCCCGCGCGCGCAAACAAATCGCCTTCGATTGCCTGCCGCAGATTCTGGCGGGAATAAACTTCCAATGGACGCTCCGGGGATGAGGTATAATCCTTCGGTCTCCAGAATCCCGAAGCCGCGGAAGTTTTTTCGCGCGGCGCCAGACGATAGGTCAAAGCATCGGACGGGATCTGTGAAACGGCAAGGCTTTGTGCCACCGTCCGGGATACCAGATCATATATTTCGCGTGAATTTTTGAAGCGCACTTCCATCTTGGCCGGATGCACGTTGATGTCAACTTCCTCACCCGGCACATCAAGAAACAAGACAGCCGCGGGGTAGCGGCGGGGTTCGATCACCTGACGGTAAGCCGCAAGGATCGCATGCGTCAGGCTGTTGTCACGGATGAAGCGCGAGTTGACAAACAGAAAAATGTTTCTGGAATTGGATTTTGTAAAATCCGGGGTTGAAATAAATCCTGCAAGCCGCACATTTCCCTTCTGTCCTTTGATCTCCCGGCAATGCAGGGGAAAGTCGTTGCCCATGACCATGCCGATACGATCGGAAATATCCCCGGCAACCGGCGCGGTAAACAGCACTCTCTTCCCTGCGGCGGCGGTGAATCGAACTTCCGGATGAGCAAGCGCTATGCGGATAACCGCATCCAGGCATGCACTCTGCTCGGTGGCTTCCGATTTGAGAAATTTCCTGCGTGCAGGCACATTGGCAAACAGTCCGGTCACCCTGATTTGCGTTCCGGGCGGTAAGCCAACCGGAGATATTTCACAAACAGCGCCGGCTTCGGCCACCGCTTTTGTGCCTTCCAGATCTTCCGAACGCCTCGACAGCACTTCAACACGGGCAATGGAGGCGATGCTGGCCATCGCTTCGCCGCGGAAACCGAAGGAGCCAACACGATAGATATCCTCCAGTTTTGAAATCTTACTGGTGGCATGGCGTTCAAAAACCAGGGCCATGTCCTCCCGTTCGATTCCGGAACCATTATCCACAACCCGAATCGATTCACATCCGCCCTGTTCAAGTTCAACGCGGATGTCCCGGGCTCCCGCGTCAATGGAATTTTCGACCAGCTCCTTGACAATTGACGCAGGCCTTTCCACCACTTCTCCGGCGGCAATCTGATTGGCCACCTCTTCAGACAAAACAACAATGCGTTTTGACAATATCCATTCTCCGTTTTAAAGAAAAAGCTGCAGCCACT
>JAQVLL010000245.1 GCA_028704195.1 Smithellaceae bacterium | reverse complement strand
GTCGGCTGGTGATGGAACTGCTTCTCGCGCGCTGCCCCGAATCCGACCTTCTCCAGAAGATGGCTAAAGACATGGGCGTGGAGCCGCAGGCCCGCTATGCCGTCGATACGGACAAGGGCAAGTGCATTTTGTGCCGTTCCTGCGTGCGGGTCTGTGAAGAAGTGGTTGGTGTCAGCGCCATCGGTTTGTTTTCCCGTGGATCTTATAAAGAGGTCGGCACCCCATATCATGAAAAATCGGATGTCTGCATCGGCTGCGGAGCCTGTGCATACGTCTGTCCGACAGGTCACATCGAAATGACATCAACGGGCGACAAGCGCAAGATTTGGGGCCGCACCTTTAAAATGCAGGCCTGCGAAAAATGCGGAAAATTCTTTGCCCCCGTGGATCAGTTGAAGTTCATCAGCAAAAAAACCGGTGTTCCCTACAAGGAATTGACCACCTGCACGGAATGCCGTTGAGCCTCTTTCCCGATTCAAAAAACCCGGCCGTCAAAGCCGGGTTTTTTATTCCAGTTTAATCAACGGAGCCGCGCTTCGACAGGCTCAGCGACCTAAGGGTCAAGGTACAAGGATCAAGGGACAAGGTAAAAAAAGAAAGGCGCTAAAGCGCCGTCAATAAAAAAGCCGCCACTCCGAAGGAGCGTAAGGCTTACACCGCAGTCTTTGAGCCTTGCACCTTGATCCTTGTACCCTGGTCCTTCTTTCCTCCCCCTGTGCCCCCTCCAAAGTGGGACATAAGGCAAGATTCAAGGTTAGAAACCGGTGCCGGCCGAATAATAGAGACTCCTGTCTTTAAATCCTTGAAACATCAGAACACTTTTGATACGCTTCGCGGCACAAATTTGTTGAAAATACAAGTTTGTACTTCATGGTTTGTAAAGAAAGGACTTTTTACATGAGTTTTTCCCAACGGGTATTTTGTGGACAGGTGACGCCGGAGGATATCGGACGCAATGTGCAGCTTTGCGGCTGGGTGGATGCCTACCGGGACCACGGCGGTCTGCTGTTTATCCATCTGCGCGACCGAAGCGGCATCATGCAGATTGTTTTTAGTCCGGAAATCGCATCAGCCGATCTCTGCCGGAAGGCGGCCTCACTTCGCACCGAATATTGCATTGCGGTTGTCGGCGATGTGAAAAAAAGAATGGCGGGCACGGAAAACCCCAATATCGAAACAGGAAATATTGAAGTCATGGTCACCCAATTGACCGTTCTTTCCGAGTCCGACGCGCTGCCCTTTGCCGTTTCCGACAAGGCCATGGTTGCGGGCGCGTCAACAGCGGGTGCTGACAATGTGGCCGAGGATTTGAGGCTTCAGTACCGGTATCTGGATATCCGACGTCCGCAGGTGCGCGACAACCTGATGGCAAGGCACCGCATCTTTCAATGTGTTCGCGAATTTCTCAATTCCAGGGGATTTGTGGAAATCGAAACACCGGTCCTGACGGCAAGCACACCCGAAGGGGCGCGTGATTACCTGGTGCCCAGCCGGGTTCATCCGCAGAACTTTTACGCCCTGCCGCAGTCGCCGCAGCTTTTCAAACAGCTGCTCATGTTCGGCGGGATGGAGCGGTACTTTCAGATGGCGCGCTGCTTCCGCGATGAAGATTTGCGCCCCAACCGGCAACCGGAATTTACCCAGCTCGATATTGAAGCTTCGTTTGTCGACGAAGAATTTCTCTACGAGCTGATTGAAGAACTGACCGTGAAGATGTTTGCCGTCGGCGGCATTGAGCTTTCCCGTCCCTTTCCCCGCATGACCTACGGGGAAGCGATGGACACGACCGGGTCCGACCGTCCCGACCTGCGATTCGGGCTTAAGTTTGTCGATGTGACGGATGTGTTTTCAAAAACCAATTATTCAATTTTCCGCCAGATCCTTCAGCGCGGAGGGTGTATCAAGGGCATCAATATCAAGGGCCAATCCGAAAAGCTCAGCAAGAACGTCCTGCAGAATGAATATGCAAAGGAGATCGTGCCGTCGTTTGGAGCAAGGGGCATGACATGGATGCGCGCCGAAGGCGGCAAGCTGGAATCCAACATTGTCCAGTTTTTCAACAGTGAGGAGCTGGAAACGTTGTGGAAAAAATTTGATGTGACCGACGGGGATGTTCTGATCATGATTGCCGACTCCTCATACAGCGTTGTCACATCCGTGCTTGGCCAGCTTCGCCTGCATCTGGCGAATCGCCTGGGGCTGATTGACGAAAACTGTTTTTATCCGGTCTGGATCACGGAATTTCCGTTGTTTGAACCCAAGGAAGAAGGAGGCGTAACCTCCAGTCACCATCCATTTACCGCGCCCGATCGGGTTGATTTTGATCCGAAAAATATCGAAGAGCTGCTCTCGCTGCGTTCCCGCGCTTACGATCTGGTGATGAACGGCGAGGAGCTGGGAGGCGGCAGCATCCGCATCAACAACCGTGATGTTCAGCGTAAAATATTTGCCGCGCTGGGGCTCAACGAAGAAGAAATGAGGGAAAAATTCGGATTTTTCCTGCGGGCTTTTGATTTTGGCGCACCGCCGCACGGCGGTCTTGCCCTCGGGATGGACCGCACCGTGTCGATGATCCTGCGGACCCCGTCCATCCGGGACGTCATTGCCTTTCCCAAAAACCGCAGCGCCAGTTGTCCCCTCACCGGTGCACCGTCAGCGGTGAAGCGCGAACAACTGGCAGAACTGGGGCTTTTGAATCTTGGTGGCCAGGATGTTTTGCCCGGAACCGCCGAAAAAGAAAACAAGGTTGATCACTTGTCCTGGGTCTCGCGCATCGGTATTGCCGCCCAGGAACGTCCCGTTATCGAGGAAATTCTTGCCGAGGCGGAGGAGCTGGCTTTGATCGCCTTCCAGAAGGCCGGCAAAGAAGAACCGCTGTTTACCGTTGTCCCTGTTTCAAACCGCACACGGCCCGGTACAGAGGAAAAACGATCGGAACTTGCGCAAAAAGGTCAGCTGCTCAAAAGCGCGCCTTCGGTGAAGGGGAATTACTTTAAAGTCGCCAGCATTCTGGAATAACAGGGAGACAGTTTATGGATTCTATTTTTGTTTATTTCAATCCCGAAACCGCATCAGAAGGAAGCGGTCCTCTGCAGGGTTTGAAAATTGCGATTCAGCCAAATATATCAGTATCAGGCTGGCCGACGGATGCCGGCTCCAACGCGCTCATCAATTTTAAAGCGCTCGAAGACGCAACGCTGGTGAACAGGCTCCGTCAAGCCGGAGCCTTAATTAGCGGTTTAACACGCATGAGTGAATTCGGTTTCGGTCTGGCTGGCAGCAGAGCCGGAGAAGCCGTCAGGGGGGGTGCCGCGGATGCTGAACTGGTTTTAGACCTGATTGGAGAAAGCCGCCTGGCTGCCCAGCGTGCCGTCGTTTGCGGCTTCAAGCCCAGCTACGGTCTGATCTCCCGCTATGGTCTTATTGGTCTGATTCCGTCCATGGAAAACTGTGGCGTTCTTTCCCGCAGTTTGAAAAATATCCGCGAGATGGTGAAGATCATTGCCGGTCCGGATGAACGGGATTTTTCACTTCCCGACGAAAAGCCGCTGGAATTTTCCCCGCAAAAAGTGAATCAGAAAAAAACAACCGTTGGTGTGATCACCGAAACGAAAAGCGGATTGCAAAGTGATCAGGAAACCGTTTTTCATGCCGCCATCGATGAGCTGACAGAATCGGGTTTCCGCGTCAAAGAAATGTCTTTTCCCGATTTTTCTCTTTTTTTACTGGTTCATAAAATCGTGGGTTCCGTCGAGGCGTCGTCCTGCGCCGGGCGCTATGATTCGGTGCGCTACGGTCATCGGGTGCCGGGTGCCAAAAACTGGAACGAGATGTATCTGGCCTCGCGCGAAGAGGCCTTTGGTCTGCTTGTGAAAAGCTATCTGTTGCAGGGGGCGTTTTTCCAGTTTCAGAGATACGACGCTTATGAAAATGCCTGCCGTATCCGCGCCAGGCTGCTTGCGGATATGCAGCGGCTCATGTCGCAGGTGGATTTTTTGATGCTCCCGGCTGCAAATGAAATTTTAACAGACAAGGCGGCTTCGCTTGCCGACACATACGCCCAATTCTCCTCGACGGTTTTTGCCAATGTAACCGGCCAGCCCGTGTTGTACCTGCCGTCTGCATCCGGTTCGGCACAATTTGGTTTTCAGCTGGTGGGGCCGAGGCTCAGCGACGCGCGGCTTTTTGCACTGGGCGAGCATCTTCTGAATCTACGCCAGGGAGGTAAATCGTGATGGAATTTGAAGCGGTCATCGGACTGGAAATCCA
>JAQVLL010000244.1 GCA_028704195.1 Smithellaceae bacterium | reverse complement strand
CAGCGGAATGGCAAATGCCAGATACAGGCTGCGGTAATCGCGGATCAGGTGATAAAACTCTTTCTGGACAATGGCTTTCAATCGTAAGGGATTCAATCCGGCATCCTCTTCATCAGCGACACGAAGGCATCATTCAAATCAGCGTCAGGCTTATCCGGGCAGGCCTCCGCGATAATTTCAGATGGAGAACCTGACGCCACAATACTGCCCGAGTTGATCATGACAATCCGTTCACAATAAAAGGCTTCATCCATGTAATGCGTGGTAACAAAGACCGTAACACCGTCAGCCGCGAGACGCCTGATAAAATTCCAGAAGTGCTGGCGCGTGATGGGATCAACGCCGGACGTGGGCTCGTCCAGAAAAAGAATCTGCGGCCGATGCAAAAGCGCGCAGCCCAGCGCCAGCCGTTGACGCCAGCCCGGAGGCAATTCCCGCGTGAGGCGATGGCGAACATCCTGCAGGCGCGTCATATTCAATATCCAGTCGATGCGTTCGGGCCATTGATTTTGCGGAACACTGTATATCCCCAGATAGAAACGCACATTTTCGTATGGCGTCAGGTCCTCATACAGGGAAAACTTCTGCGACATGTAGCCGATGGCCTGCTTGATTTCTTCAGGCTGCCTTATCATGTCGTAGCCGGCGACCATACCGTTACCGGATGTGGGGGTAATAATGCCGCACAGCATACGTATGGTCGTGGATTTCCCGGAACCGTTCGAGCCCAAAAACCCGAAGATTTCTCCTTTTTTGACGGAAAACGTGATTTTATTGACCGCGACAAATTTGCCGAATTTTTTTTCCAGTTGAGAAACCGAAATGGCTTCAGAAGGAGAAAGCGTCATGAACAAGCTCCTTGTCCACGTCAGTAATCCGCGCAATGATGGCCGCTTCCAGCGTCGGGTGAATTCCCCGCATCGCGTCGGGTGAGTTTTCCTCCAGAATGACACCGGAGTGCATCAAGGCCAAACGATCACATTTTTCGCCTTCGTCCAGATAGGCGGTCGAAATAATGAGTGTCATCCCCTCCTGTTTCATACTGTCCAGAATATCCCAGAATTCACGCCGGGAGACCGGATCAACGCCATTGGTCGGCTCATCCAGAATCAGCAGACGCGGTTCATGAACCAGAACACAGGCCAAGCCCAGGTACTTTTCCATGCGGTTTTTCCGGTCTGAGCGCGGAATGCCGAAAACGTCCATGAAAAAATTCATGTTTTCTTCCACGGTCAGATCCTGGTAAAGACCAAATCGCTGGGGCATGTAGCCGATGATGTGCTTTATTTTTTGCCTCCCGGAAACGGAGGACAAACCGTCTATCATAATTTCGCCCGTGGACGGTTTCATCATCCCGGCAATCAGCCGAAGAACCGTTGACTTTCCGGCTCCATCGGAGCCAACCAGCCCAAAAATGCTTTTGGGCGGCACATGAAATGAAATATCGCGGATCGCTTCAACGAGCTTGAACGCGTGTGAAAGGTTCTTTACTTCCACCATGTGCCGGCGGTTTTTGGACGAATCAACCATCGCGCCTCCCGCTACTCACGTATGCGTGCATCCGCCGGCATGCCTGCCTTGAGGTCATATTCCGGATTGGGAATGGACACTTTTACGAGGTAAACCAGCTTGACTCTTTCTTTTTGCGTCTGGATGATTTTGGGCGTGAACTCCCCTTCCGGTGAGACAAAGGAAATGGTTCCATTGTACACCTTGCCCGGAAACGTATCGACGGTCACTTCAACTTTTTGCCCGGGTTTCACTTTACCAATCGCGGCTTCATCCACAAATATTTTCAAATCCACCCGATGAAGATCGGAAATCGTAATCACTTCCCTCCCGATATTGACGGTTTCCCCCGGTTCGATATTGCGGCTGGTCACCGTTCCATCGAGCGGAGATTTCAGCCTTGTGTACCCCAGTTGGACTGCGACCTGGTCAAGAGATGCCCTGGCCACATCAATCTGAGCCGCCGCCGTGGCAATGTCATCCCTGGCCGCGTCAATCCGTTCAAGGTTTCCCCTGGCCAGCCTGAGAAGCGATTCGCTTTCTGCAACCCGTGATTTCGCTACATCATATTGTAGCTTCAGCGTGTCGCGTTCTTTTTCCGAAACGACCTCTTTACGGAACAATTCCTCAAAGCGCCGGTAATTTTTTGATGCATCCGTCATTGAATCCCTGGTACTCTTCAGGGCGGCTTCCGCACGGGAAACTTCCGCGGGCAGGGTTTTTTTGCTGATCTCAAGGGCCGTTTCGAGCTGCCGTTTTACTTTCTGTGCCCGGTCAAAATTGGCCCTGGCCTGTTCATAACGAGCTTCAAATTCTGCCCTGTCAAGCTCTGCAACAATCTGGCCTTTTTTAACGGCCTGACCTTCCTGGACGTTCACCATGGAAATCCGTCCCGGAACCTGGAAAGACAATCTGGCCTGCGTCGCTTCGATCGTGCCTGAATAGAATAATTCCCCGGATTTCTGATCCTTCTGACCGATGTAAACAAGCAGACCCGCGCTGACAAAAAGCAGCACAAACACGGCAATGATGATTTTCTTTTTCACAGGCTCTACTCCAGATCCAAATTCCTCAGTTTGATAACGCTTAAAAATGCTTCCTAGCAAGGAACGACGATGTTTTGAAGGTGAACGCCTCGCTGCGGCCCTCAGAATTCAGCTTGCTACAAAACAGGCCGAAACCATCTGCAGCACAACGCCGCGTACTAAACGGGACAGAACCATCATTTTTTTATCGCCTTGAGGACAAGCCGCCCCACCTCATCCCCCAGACTTCCCTTAAGTTTTTTATCACGGGATTTGAGCCGAGCTGGCAGCCACAACTGCTTCTCCTTAATGGGGGCACCCTTTTTATAAAAGAGAATCGTCCCCATGATCATCATGTGAATCAAAAATGGCGCGGTCTCCACGAATATTCCCTTCCGGGTTCCGTCTTCCAGAATATCCAGCAGAATTGTCACGACCGACGCCATATCTTCAGCGACAACGCGGGGTAAATGCGCCCCGCCTGAAGCCATCTCCCGCATCATAATCGGCGGAATTTCAGGATTCTTGTTCACGGCGGAGGCAATACAGTTGATGTATATTTGAAGTTTGTCTTCAGGATGATCGGCTTGCGCTACAGATTCAGCGATGTCCTCGGCGACATTGCCCAGAACCTGATGGATGACATTTGCGTAAAGTGTGTCCTTGTCGCCGATCTGATAGTAAAGTGTGGCTTTGTTTACACCGGCTCGCATGGCAATTTCGTCCACGTGAGTGCCATTATAGCCGTTTTCGGCAAACACCTTTCTTGCCGCAGCTAGAATCTTCCCGGCTGTCTTTCCCGGTTCCCTGAACTCCTTTTGCTTTTTAATGAAAGACCGTTTCTGTTTTCTTTGATCCATGGTTTTTTCCAGAAGCAAAACATTTAAAATATAAACCGTTCCATGCAGTGGCCGTCGAAGATTTACCGGCAGGAATTCCTCTGTGGACCCAATTCGCGTGCCGAAAATGCCGCTTCAACCATATGGTTAAAATATTTGGTTGAATATTTACAAAAAAAAGTCAAGCGGATTCTGACAGGATGAATCCTGTAAAATGAATATACCGCTAAAAAAAATTGTTGTTCTGATTGAACAATTGACAGGAAGAACCGATTGGTGAACTTCCTTGTCAATCAAGTTACTTTTGTTTGTCCACCTGAATAAAGGGCACCGTGCCGCCGGTTACGTTGGGCAGTTTCCCGTCCCATTTCTCAATGGCCTTGATTTGTGCCTCGATCTGACGAAGCTGGATAAGCTCCGGTGAAATGACCTGCCGCTGCAGACGCAGCGATTCAGCCTCGGCCTTGGCGGACGCTATTTTCTGTTCAGCTTCCACCCGGATCCTGTCCAGATCACGCTTCGCCCTGAGCGCGTTCTGCTCGGCGGTTTGCTTAGACTCAATGGCTTTATTGAATTCCTGGGAAAACTCAAAATCGGTAATGGACAGCTCTACAACAACAACACCAAATCCCTGCAGCCGGTCCCTCAGGAAATTACGAACTTCGGTTTTGAGCGCTTCTCGCTTAGAGATCAACTCTTCCGCCGTATAGCGGGCGGCCGCCGCCTTGAAGCTCTCTTTCACGGCCGGATCAATGACCCGCTCATTATAATTTAAACCGATATTGGAATACATCGAACCTGCTTTGGACGGTTCGAGGTTATAGTTAAGAACCATCGTGGTCTGAACCACCTGTAAATCCCTGCTGGCCGCTTCCGTCTTGGTTGTGATTTTCTGGAC
>JAQVLL010000243.1 GCA_028704195.1 Smithellaceae bacterium | reverse complement strand
GTTACGGCATGAAGATTTCCTTGACATCCAAAACCGTGTTTTCTATATTGATGATGATTTAAAGAGTGTTTGTCGGTCATCAAGTATAGCGGCGGATCTGTGGCCTCCGGAGCAGGTGGAAGTTTTTGAATGCAGGGGCAAATTGTAACCGCCTCGGCGAGAGAGGGTATTGATTAAACAGTCAACCGGCGCAGGATAGATCAGGAATGCAGACGGTCTTTATTAATGCAAAAGAAGGAAATGAAAAACTATGTCCAATAATATCGTGTTTTCCGGCAGCCTGATATTCTTAACTCTTGCTGATGTTTTTCAGCTGCTGGGGGGAAATAATTGCACGGGAACATTGACCTTGCGAAGTCAATATTCAGCGGATAAGGGCGTTGTACATTTTATCGACGGCAATCCGATTAATGCCTTTCTGGGCAAGCTAAAAGGATTGGACGCGGTATACGCTCTTTTCGGTTGGACTGACGGAACTTATGATTTTGCAGAAGGTGATTTAACCGGCGTTGAACATGTCATTAAAAAGAGCATGATGGAGATTGTCCTGGATGCTTTGCGATTAGTGGATGACGGAAGGATAATCCTGGTCGGTTCCGGGCCCGTTCATCCGGAAGAAGGAGAGGAAGCTGGAGCCGGCGGTGTAAAAGCAGATTTTCTGAAGCCTATTAAAGGGCCAAACGTTGATTACCGGTATGTGCGAATCGAAGAAAATTATTCCGCCGGCGCGACGATTGTGAAAGAGGGAAACCACGGCAAGTGGCTGTGGGTCATCGCTGACGGTACGGTTAAGATCATCAAGGAAACTCCCAAAGGCGCCATAACCCTTGCCAGGCTTGGAGAAGGATGTTTTATCGGGACCATCCGGTCTTTTCTCTATGGTACATACGAGAGAAGTGCCACGGTGATTGCCGAAGATAACGTTCAGCTGTGTCTGCTCGATGCGGAAGCCCTTAACCAGGAGTACTCGTCCCTGTCGGAGGATTTCAAAAAAATTCTTCTGAGTCTTGACAACAGGTTCAGGATGATAAACATCAATGCCGTTCAGTCCTATGTTGGTGAATACTCAAGGGAATTGCCTGATGACAAGGTTGTTGAAAACCAGTTCCATAATAATACGGAGTTCTATATTATCAGGGAGGGAACAGCCGATGTTATTGGCAAGGGCCTCAAGGGAGATGTGAATCTCATGTCTCTGGGGACAGACGATGTTTTCGGTAAGATTCCTTTTATGGCCTTCGGTCATGAACCTTTGTACGCGTCCGTCATGACATCGAGCCCCTTCCAGGCGGATGTTCTGGACAGCGGTGCGCTTCAGAAGGAATATGACAATCTTTCCCATACGTTCAGAAATTTTGTTTTCAGCACGGCCACGAACATATCCATGACAACGAAACTGTTCTATCACCTGCTGGGGAATCCCTGACCGCACCTGGTAATGTTTTCTAAAAGATTTTAAAATGCCATTGTGTATCCTGCGTGCCGGGAGGGTGGAAAGACAGGAAAAGACGGACTGCAGGCCCCTTTGATGAGGACCCTGGTTATTGTTTCCGTGACAGGACGTAATCGGCTATCGCACGCAGATGGTCTTTTGCCGGAGTGTCGTTGAACACTTCCAGTTCATTCATGGATTCCCGTATGAATGTTTGCGCGCGGTTCAGCGAATAGTTGATACCGCCGGATTTCTGTATCAGGGCGAAGATCTTTCTGATAGTTTCAGGTGAAAAAGATTTGTTCTCTATGGTGGTTTTGATCATGTTCCGTTCGTTTTGAGAGCATCTGGCCAGCGTGTAGATGAGGGGCAGCGTCATCTTGCCTTCTTCCAGATCCTTGCCGATGGATTTCCCGAAATCTTCTTTGCGGGCCATGTAGTCGAGTGTGTCGTCCGTGATCTGAAAGGCCATTCCGATTTTGTATCCGTACTGCCCCAGCGCTCGGATCTGCTCCTTTGGTGTACATCCCAGGATTGCAGCGCTTTCGCAGGCGGCGGAAATCAATACAGCGGTTTTCTTTTCTACAATGCTCAGATATTCCTCTTCTGTAAGGTTTGTATCACCGCACTTCATCAATTGAAACACTTCGCCTTCCGACATGATGTTGGTCATTTTCGACATCAGCCGGAATATATCAAGGTTGCCGATGATGGAAAAAAGAGTGAATGCTTTGGAATAAAGAAAATCCCCGACCAGGACGCTTGCGGCGTTGCCCCAGACATTGTTCGCGGAGGTTTTGCCGCGGCGGATGACGGCTTCATCAATGACATCGTCATGCAGGAGACTGGCTGTGTGGATGAATTCGATGGATGCGGCGAGCGGAAATCGCGACTCTCCCGTAAAACCGCAGAGGCGTGTGCAGATCAGATGCAACAAGGGCCGGAATCGCTTGCCCCCGCTGTCGATAAGATGGTGTGCCACTTCAGGAATCAGTTTGATATCGGACGAGATGTATTGATCGAGATAGGACTCGATTTGACCCATCTCATCAGCATAAACAGCAAAAACATCGGATATCTGCATAACCCTTGTGACCTCAAGAACATTTGGAAGAAACTATATGAGAAATGAGGCACGATTGTCAAATAAGATTTACAGGATTTCTCCATACAGATCATAGTGATCAGCATCGGTTATTTTGCATATCATGATTTTGCCGATTTCAGTGCTATGGTTTCGAATGTATGTGACGCCGTCGATTTCCGGGGCCTGCCTTCGGCAGCGTCCGATGAACGCAAATCCTTTTCGGTCGCTTTCCTCTTCAATTAGCACCTCCTGAACCGATCCGATCCATTTCTGGTTGATGGCATAAGAAAGTTCAGCCTGTTCGGCCATGATGAGGTCGCGTCTTCTTTCTTTTTCTTTCTCCCCAATCCGCGAAGGCATTTTTGCCGCAGCCGTGCCTTCTTCGCGGGAATAGGTGAATACACCGAGATGATCAAACCGGGCTTCTTTAACGAAATCGAGCAGACGCTTGAACCGCTTTTGCGTTTCTCCCGGAAAACCGACGATCAGCGATGTCCTAAGCGCAACATCCGGCATGAGCCTCCTGGACAGGCTAATGATTTCACGAATCCTTTCTGAAGAAACCCCACGGTTCATCGCAGTCAGGATCGAGTCGTCAATGTGCTGAACCGGCAGGTCGATGTAGCGGCAGATCTTTGAATGACCTGCGATGGCTTCCAGCACGTCTGCTGTGATGTGTGCCGGGTGCGTATAGAGCAGCCTGATCCAGCTTAAGCCGGGCAGGGAAGCCAGCTCAGACAAAAGATTGGACAGCTTCGGATGGGTTTTCAGATCGCGGCCGTATACCGTCGTATCCTGACCAATCAGGATGATCTCCCGGATGCCGCGACCGATAAGCTTTTGCGCCTCCTGCAAAATATCGTCGGGCTCTCGGCTGCGGGCTTTGCCGCGAATGGATGGAATGGCGCAGTATGTGCAGCAGTTAGAGCACCCGTCCGATATTTTTAAATAAGCCGTGGCAGTATCCGGAGAGAGGATTCTGCCGTGATGGGAGCTCATCAGGAAGTCAGGTTTGGTTATCACGGCCGAACGTTCGTATTTCACCGTATTTAAGCGCTGCAGATGATGTACGATACGGCCGACTTCCCCCGTGCCAATTACCAAATCCACTTCGGGGATTTCTTCGAGCAGTTCTTTTCCGTATCGCTGGGCAAGACACCCAGCAACAATCAGTTTCAGATTGCGTCCGCTTTTCTTTTTCCCCTCAGCAAGTGTCAGGATGGTTTCCAGAGCCTCTTCC
Source organism: Smithellaceae bacterium (assembly GCA_028704195.1). Classification (GTDB taxonomy): domain Bacteria; phylum Desulfobacterota; class Syntrophia; order Syntrophales; family Smithellaceae; genus UBA8904. Next base: position 526 of record JAQVLL010000243.1, on the reverse strand, counting down.
TTGGCCGGCAAAATAAAACCACAGGTGTTGATCATGACGATATCAGCCTGATCGGGGCTTCCCACCAGGGTCATTCCGGACGCGGCGGCCTGACCGCCCATGACTTCCGAATCAATCAGATTCTTGGAGCAGCCCAGAGAAATGATATGCAGTTTTCCGGAGGGGTTATTTTTCACCGGGAAGCTTTCTGATCAATACCTTGCGGGGTTTTGCACCATCGGAGGGTCCGACAATGCCTTCGCGTTCCATCTGCTCAATCATGCGCGCAGCCCGGTTGTAGCCTATTTTCATGTAGCGCTGCACCAGCGAGATGGAAGCCTGTCCCAGTTCGCCGACCAGTGCGACGGCTTCGTCATATTTTTCGTCGTAACCATTTTCATCATGCTGTGTCTGCGCGGATTCAAATTCAAATTTTTCAATGGATGTGTCATAGGTCGGCTGGGCCTGCATTTTAATGAAATCGACGATCCGGGATATTTCCGAGTCTGACAGGTACGCGCCGTGAATGCGGGTGAGCCTGGAAGTG
>JAQVLL010000242.1 GCA_028704195.1 Smithellaceae bacterium | reverse complement strand
GGTCGCGCTTACGGCCTGCATGCGTAAATTACTGATTACGCTCAATGCTATGGTAAAGAACAATGAACTTTATCACCCAAAATTTAGGGAGGTCCGTGCTTGACTTTCAATACAGTCGCTTGAACCTGTCTTTTTTTAAATCGTCATCTTTTTCATGACGTTGTCTTCAATCCAGTGCGGGTCCCACCATTCCCGGGGATTCACAAATTGCCCGTTGACCAGAATGCTGAAGTGCAGATGATCGCCTCCGGCCAGGCCGGTTGCACCGGAGAGGCCGATTTTTTCCGATTTTCTGACGGTTTTTCCGACAGCGGTTTCAATAGCGGAAAGATGCCCGTATAAGCTGAGCAATCCCATTCCGTGATCGATGATGACGGCATTTCCGTATATGCCGAGGGGACCGGCAAAAACAATAATTCCGTTATTGGCGGCTTCAATGGGCGCGTGGACGGTCGAAGCCAGATCAATGCCCAGGTGAACGGAATTACCGAGGGATTTGCCGTCATACACGTAGGTCCGCTGATCTCCGAACAGGGCCATGGGAGCGGCGTTGCTCATCCGGACAAAGGTGCCTTCCCACAGTTGTTTGTTGACTGATTTTCTGCAGATATCCTGAATGGTTTTATCATTTTGCTCCCTCAGTGTCGAGTTAATGTACGTAAAGACTTCTTCCGAAGTCTTTCCCTGCAGTCCGGGTATCGACGATTGAAATTCGGGTATGATCTTCTGGAGGAAGGTATTGCTGAGATTTACGCTGTCTGTACGGAATCTCTTCGGCTTGATCGTGCAGGGCAGAGAAATCTTTGATACATTGCCTGCTTCATCGCTGGCAAAGACGGAGATTCTCGTTTTTTGATTGGAGGCATCCAGCGGAAGGGCGAAATAAGCCACGGACATCACTCCATTGTTTGTCGGCATTGTATAACCGGGAGCGAATTGATCGTCCACATAAACGCCTGTTGATGAAGCCCTCTTGGAAATCCGGTAAGCGATGAAGCCTGTGCCGCCCTGGCTGATGTAATTCACGGGATTGAGAATAGAGATTTGCGGGGGTATCGTGTCAATTGTGACCGGCACGTCCAGGATGGTTTCATTATTGAAAAGAGAAAAGTCGTCAGCGGTGATATGGAGAACAGCCGGACCGTTTTTCAGTTTGAGACGTTCGGTATCAGCTTTAAGATTGACAATCTTCTGAGGGGTTCCCTTTGCAGGGATGTTTTCCTGGGCTAAAATATGCGGCTGATTGTCCTGGATGATTTCGACCTTCACGAGGGACAGGCCGCCACCTTCATCAGAAAAAGTGATGCCGATGTCCTGCTGTTTGCCAATGGCGATGATGTTCCTGTTCAACGTTATAGTCGGTTTGTCCCCGTCAAGATAATTGGCGAAGTAAAGCCAGCCTGCCGCGCCAGCCAGCAGGATTATCACGGCAATCATTACGTATGTGCCTGTTCTTTTCATCCGTTGCTCCTTGATTTGTGTTATGAATTATGTGACGGCTTTCATAATGACTTTCCTTGCTCTTTGCAAGCAAAATATCATATTCACGTTTTTGGAAACCATTCTGGTCTGATCTGTCCCCGGATAAGAAGAGCTGAAGATTTCATTTTCAGGGTAACTGTCTGGCGAATGATAAAAAACTGTCCCTTCAAATCAAAAGGGGGATAAAGAGTCAACGGGTCTGACGGGAAAGCGTATTTTCCGGTTTGATTGCGGGTGCCAAAAAAGACTTTATGCCTTGATCTTGCTGTGAAACACTGTTATATTCTCAAAAAATAACGAAGTGATAACCGTATGCTTGAAAATAAAAAAATTGTTCTGGGAGTGACCGGTGGCATTGCCGCATACAAAGCGGCGGAATTGACCCGTGCCTTCATCAAGGCAGGCGCGCAGGTACGCGTCATCATGACGAAGAGCGCAATGGAATTTATAACGCCGCTGACCATGCAGACCCTTTCGCAGGGGCCGGTTTATACGGACATGTTTGCACCGACGGACCAGTACGACATGGCTCATATCGCGCTGGCTGATTTTGCCGATGTCTTTGTCATTGCGCCGGCCACCGGAAACGTGATCGGTAAAATAGCCTCCGGCATTGCCGATGATCTTCTGACCACAACCGTGATGGCACAAAATAAACCGATCCTGATCTGCCCGGCCATGAACGACAAAATGCTCGCCAATCGCGTCGTTCAGGACAATATTTTCAAACTGAAAAAATATGGTTACACAGTGATGGACAGCGGCGTGGGCGAACTGGCCTGTAAAACATCCGGTTCGGGCCGTCTCCCGGAAATCCCTGATATACTGCAGGCGGTAGAATTCCTTCTGGCACCGAAAGATTATGCCGGTGAACGAGTGCTGATCACAGCAGGCCCCACGGAAGAACCGCTCGACCCGGTGCGTTTCATCACGAACCGTTCGTCGGGGAAAATGGGTTACGCGCTTGCCCGGGCGGCGCATCAGCGAGGAGCAAAAGTTACACTGATCAGCGGGCCGACGAAAATACCTCCCCCTGAGGCGGATCAAATCATTTACGTGCGCACGGCGCTGGAAATGCACCGCGCGGTCATGGAACATTACGAAAAGGCAACTGTGATACTGAAAGCCGCGGCCGTGGCGGACTACCGGCCGAAAATGGAGGCACGGGAAAAAATAAAAAAGGACAAGGGCATACCCGGAATAGAACTGACGCGCAATCCGGACATCATCGCCGCGATCGGCGCAAAAAAAAGGAAGAGCATTCTGGTGGGTTTTGCCATGGAAACACAGGACCTGCTTGCCAACGCACGGCAGAAGCTTCTTAAAAAAAACATGGACATGATCGTGGCCAACAGCCTGCGGGAAAAGGGAGCCGGTTTTGAAACGGACACCAACATCGTTACCATTATTGACCGCAACGGGAAAACGATTGCCCTGGAAAAAATGACCAAAATAGATGCTGCGCACAAGATTTTGGATCATGTTAAGATGTTGAGCAAAAAGAAAGGCCTTCGCGTGAAACCATGACCGAAACCCTGTCGCCTGCATCATCTGATCATTTAAGAAAGGAAATGCTGTCTCTGGTGAAGTCTGTGAAGGGGCAGGTCCTGAATGCAAAAAATCTTTATGTTGAAGTTGACTGTAGAAAACCGGAGGTAAAGCGGAAGAATCATCAGATGACGGTCGTGGATCATGTCGGGCAACTGGACGACCTGGCCCGGGAGGTTTTGAACTGTCAGCGGTGCTCATTGGCCGGTAAAAGAAAAAATGTAGTTTTCGGAGCCGGCAACCCGTCGGCAAGGATTGTTTTTGTGGGTGAAGCGCCGGGAGCGGATGAAGACGAGCAGGGCTTGCCTTTTGTGGGGCGCGCGGGCCAGCTTCTGACCAACATTATCAAGGCAATGGGGTTGGAGCGGAAAGACGTTTACATCTGCAATATCCTCAAATGTCGTCCACCCGGGAACCGCAACCCGTTGCCGGACGAAATCCGGTTATGTGAACCTTTTTTGAGGCAGCAGCTGCGACTGATTGCGCCGCAGGTGATCTGCGCGCTGGGGTCTTTTGCGGCGAAAACGCTCCTGCAGACGGAAACCCCAATTAGCGCGCTGCGCGGTCGTTTTCACATGTATGAGGGGATTAAGCTGATGCCGACTTATCATCCGGCATATCTTTTACGGAACCCGCAGGCCAAAAAGCAGGTCTGGGAAGATGTCCAGATCATCATGAAAGAAATCGAACCCGGCAGACCCTCATGAGATCGACAACAGGTGCCGTTATGTTAAAAAAAATATTCCTCACAGCGCTGATGATTTTTATAACCGCGGTCGGGGCCGCCGATGCGCAGGACAGGAAACCTGTATTTCATGTCCTGAATCTGGAAGGCGTCATCACCGCACCTTCGGCAAAATATGTCGCCGAACGTCTGGAAGAAGCAAAGCAGGCGGACGCGGAAGGCCTGATCATTTTAATGGACACCCCCGGCGGGCTGGACACGGCCATGCGTGATATTGCCAAAAGCATTCTTAATGCGCCGCTGCCGGTCATTGTTTATGTTTATCCGTCGGGTGCCCGGGCCGCTTCCGCAGGTGTGATCATCACGCAGGCCGCCCATATTGCCGCCATGGCGCCCGGTACCAACATTGGGGCCGCTCATCCCGTGGCCATCGGGATCGGCGGTCCCACCGAGATGGACAAGAACATGTCCAAAAAAGTGGAAAATGACGCGGCGGCTTATGCCCGCAGCATTGCCAAAATCCGTGGGCGGAGCGAGGAATGGGTCGAAAAAGCGGTGCGCAAAAGCGAGTCTA
>JAQVLL010000241.1 GCA_028704195.1 Smithellaceae bacterium | reverse complement strand
GTCGCCGGTCTTGCCGCCGTGCTGCTGCAGGGTGCGTCGTGGGCCGTTTTGAAGACAGAAGGGGAAGTGCAGAGGCGTTCTTTCAAGGCCGCAGGGATATTGACCGGAATCAATGCTGTCATGGCGGTGATTGCTTTTTCGGTGCTTGCCGCTTTATTTCCCCGTTTGTCCGGGAATGCTTTATTTTACCTTGCCGCGGTGATTACTTTTGCGGGACTCACCGGCTTGTTTTTTTCGGTTCGCAAAAAAAATGATGCAGTGCCGTTCTGGGCATCGTCTCTTTCTTTCATCGGCCTCTTTCTGGCTGCCGGGTCGGCACAGTTTCCCAACCTGATCACCGCTTCAAACGACCCGAATTTAAGCCTGACCATCTATAACAGCTCGACCGGCATTTACACGCTGCAGGTTATGGCCGCTATCGCGCTTGTCGGTATGCCGATCGTCATCGGGTATACCATCTTTGTTTATCGTTTATTCAAAGGGAAGGCGAAAGCGGACGACCATTATTAGAAATTTGCCGGTTGAAATTCCATTCCGCCGTTTATCCGGATGTCCCTTCATGCTCATGCTTCTTTTTTATTTGTGAAATTCCATTTCTGAAAGTGCGGCGCAGCGGATTTCATGGGTTGAAAAAAACCGACGGGCGAAAGGAATCATGTCCTCGAAGTTTGCCTCATTGCAGCTTTCCAATCAACCTCTGGGATTCACACCTTAATTACAAGGCATTCTGATCTGTCCCGAAATTATTGATAAAATCGTATATTTCCTGATTGGAGCATATTTCATAGTATTTTTTTGTCGTTTCTTTTGTCTTACGAAGAGTGTTCGGATCGATTTCGAAAACAGTAGCTTCCCGAATGATCAGCTGCTGGTAATTGCCATTTAAGGTGGGCACCTTGCCGGAGTAAAACTGGATATCTTTTGCCTGCCCTTCTTTGAAGTTCACCTTTGTGAGATTAATCTCGCCGGAGAGTTTCAGAAAACCTTCCGTGCTTAATTCGATTCCATTTACATTATAGCGCAGGGAATGGTCATCGTTTGAGTCTTCATCATCTTCTTCGGCATTTTTAAACACATAAAGATTATAAAAAGGATTTTGATTTCTCATGTGTTTGCGAATATATTTACTGCAGCCCGACAGGCGGTCCGCCATATTGATGGCAGGTGAAATCATGATTTTGGAATCGCCGTCGTAAAGATACGATGGCGGTCCGGAACAGTAACATATCCCGATCCCCAGTTCCAGGATCGGGAGCTTGTTTTCCTGATTTTTGATGTTATAGCGCTGAACGATCTGCAGCATCCTGATTGCCAGTCCGCAGGCGCGTGCAACGCTGTACCAGCCCTGCGGCGTGTCTTTGTGTTCGAAGATTGACAGGATAATGGCGTCTCCTTCAATAAAGACCTTTTCCGCCCGATAATTCCAGAGAATCTCGGAAATCGGATCAAAAAAATTAAGGCTGAAGTGTGATGCGGGATTAAGACCTCTGAGCCTCATGGTGTGGTTGATCTTGATTGACCCGCGAATGTCCGCTTTCAGGATAACATGATTGATAACAGGCTTTTCTTCTTTTATGCGTTCCGTGGGCAGCAGAAATTCAAACAGCGTCTGGTTCCCTTTTGATAATTGCAGGATTTTTTCTTCCGTCACAATACTGATGGCTTCCATCGCGTTTTTCAGTATGAGAGCATTGTAAATATCCCGATGATACCGGGCAAATTCAATCAGGAAATTAAACAAGTGGACTTTTTTTTCGGCCTGTGTGGCGGCTTTGATCCGTTTGATGGTTTGCTTGAGCGGGGCAAGAGGGAGAGCCCCGCCGTGCAGAGAGTTCTTTCGTTTCAGTTCCCGGATGATGGATCTTCTTGACCAGAAATCGACCAGGTATTCCCTGATATACCGCGGAGCCAGCGGCGGGCAGTATATGCCGTATATCGATTTCATTTCATAAGCGGCCACAATCTGCTTGAGGATACCGGTTTTGTTAAATTCTCTGTAGAAGAAATCCAGAAGAATCTGCCGCTTTTCTTTCCTGTTCCGGAGTTCTTTGAGCCTTTCGCCCGCCGCTCCACCGTCTCTGGCTCTTTCCAGGTGTTCCTGTGCATCAAAACGATTGAACATCTGATGGATATTGCTGGTTTCCATGATCCATTGGTCAAAATGATTATTTCCTTGATTCAAAGATGATGAATCTTGAGGCTTACGATTGCGGTCTGTTTTCACCGGGTCTTCCTGCTTTGTTTCTTTTTGTTGCAGATCCGTTTTATTAAGCAGGCCATAGATCATCGATTGTACATTATTGTAAGTGTCAGGATCCTGGGATCGTTTTCCCAGAAGGATGTATTCTTCGATGAGAAAAAAATCATCAGAGGGATCATCAGTATGGAGTATCGGGTTGTTGAAAAAAACGCCCGGAAGAATTTTCTCATCATCAAAATGCGTTTCACGCATGTTGCGCAGGCTTCGATTCTGTATATCCGTCAGCAAGAGAAACATTTCTTCTCCTGCAAGCCGGATAATGCGGCTCTGGTTCAGTTTGATTTCGGCCAGTTTTCCCCTGGTTTTAAATTCTTCATAATCGTTGTGTTTGGCCGATAATTGATGGGCCCTGACCTGTTGTTCGAAATGATCCACAATATTTTTGTACTGATTCTTGACTTCTTCCAGAAACAATTTTGCCAGCGCGGCCTGCCCCAGGTAATCGATTTGATGTTCGCCTTCTGATTTTGCCAGGTTTATTCCATCCATCAAAACATCTGTGCAAAGATTTCTCAGAATATCCTTCTCATTCTTGCGCGACTCTTTTTTATAATCCCTGTAAAATTGCTCCGCGTGACTGTGCTTGATCATGACCAGCAGGGTTGTCTTCTTCAGCGCATTGCGGAGTTGAGGGCTGATGTGAACATCGAAATGGATATTATCCACACCGAAAGCAAGCCTGTCCAGAGAGTAATCGATAAGATAAGGCTTGAGAGGAAGGTCTTTGAGCGCAGGCAGTTTTGAGAATGATGAAAAAAAATTCAGCATTGTATCCTTACAGGTGGATGGTCGGGTGTCTCTTTATTCACAGTTTTTTATCCGATTATCCTATCAGCGGATTCCCTCGTGCATAAACCAGTGCGCCATTTGTTCAGAAGAAATTCATAAAAATGTATTCATGATGCTGTGCTGGAAGAGTGAATCATGATCACTAAAAACGCCGCCGCATGGTTTCTCTGCATTAAAAAAATCTTACCATAAAGCCGTTTGATTTTCAATTTTCCAGTTTCAATATTTATGGAACATGGAATCTGTGCAGGGAAGGCTTGCCAGGTCTGCCGCAGCCTGCTGATCTTTTTGTGTTTCAGGTAAGATGTTAACGATGTAATCCTGCTTTATTTGCCAATGCAGAAACTGGAGAAAATTTTGTGAAGGATATCGTCCTGAATTTTCCTGCCGGTGATTTCATCGAGAGCCTCCAGTGCTTCATGCAGTTCAAAGGCCGCAAATTCCGGTGATTGGCCGGTGCTGATGCACTTGTCCGCCGCCGTGAGGCGGTCAAGTGCTTTTTCCAGAGACAGTTTATGGCGCAACCGGGTGATCATACCGTCATCGCTTATGGTTTCGCTACTGCCAGTCAAATCCGCCAGAGCTTTTTTCAGAGCATCGAGCCCGTCACCGAATTTTGCAGAGATTGTAAGCAAATGGGCGTCGGACAGGGAACCGGCCGCTTCAAGAAGTTGTCCTGTTTCCCAGGCCGAAGGCAGATCCGATTTGTTGACGGCAATAATGATCCTGACGGCATGTTTTTGATTTTCTTCCAGAATCTGCCGGTCTTCATCCGTCAGCGGCACGCTGCCATCGAGCAGGATAACAATGATATCGGCCTGCTCCAGTCGTTCACGAACCAGATCAATTCCTTCTTTTTCGATGGCATCCATCGGAGCACGGATGCCTGCCGTGTCTGTCAGGTGAACGCTAAGGCCGTCCAACTGGATCGTTTCTGTGATCAGATCCCGGGTTGTGCCTGGAATATTGGTGACGATGGCTTTTTTTCTGCCGGCAAGGCTGTTGAGCAGACTAGATTTTCCAACATTGGGTTTACCGGTGATGACAATCTGGATGCCATCGGTGAATAATCGTGCCTGTCTATAGGTTGATAAGAGACGGTTAATACCGGTCATGGCTTCGTAAATCTGCGGGGGGCAGGCTGGTGTTTCGTGTCCGGAAACGTCTTCCGTAAAATCGATGGTCGCTTCAATTCCTGCCAGAGCATCCATTACCAGGGCGCGGATGCTGCTGATTTTACGGCCGAG
>JAQVLL010000240.1:2575-4302 GCA_028704195.1 Smithellaceae bacterium | reverse complement strand
TGTACGTCACGCCGTCAGGAAGGATTTGGGCATCGGCACCGATGATCCGGTCATTGTCTTTGCCTCAATGAATTTCGAAATCAAGGGGCTTGACGACATTATACTGGCCCTCGCGCAATTGAAACAGCATAACAAAAACGTCAAGTTGATTGTTGCGGGAAAAGGCAACATTAAAAAGTATGAAAAACTGGCAAAAGATGCGCAGATATCTGAAAATATCATTTTCACCGGCATAGTCGCCAGGGATAGATTAATCGATCTTTACCTGGCGGGTGATCTTTATATGATGCTTTCCAGGTTCGATACCTTCGGCATGGTTGTCCTCGAGGCAATGGCGGCGGGCCTCCCGGTAATGATCAGCAGCCGGGTCGGCGCGAAGGACCTGGTGAAGGATGAAAAAAACGGCTTTGTCATCCCGGATGCCTCGGATTATGATTATATCGCTTCCAGGCTCGTCCTGATGCTTGACAAAAAGACCCGCATTCAAATGTCTGTCGCCGCTCATCAAACGGCTTCAGAAAATACATGGGACAACGTGGCAAAAAAATATTCGGACCTGTACGATGAGGTTTTTGCGGCAAAAACATCGAAAAAGCAATAAAGGACTTCCTTAATTCTTTATGCAGATTATCAATCCATCAACCTATAAACTCCCTGCTCGTGTCCGTAAAATCCTGCTGATTCAGCTTGGCGACATTGGCGATGTGGTCTGGACGACTCCAACGATCCGTGCCGCCAAAAGCGCCATTCCCGACGGGAAATTGTCCATTTTAGTCCGGGGAGGGTTTGGCAGCCTCCTGGAAGCCGACCCATCGGTTGACCGGGTGTTTGAGACAAAACATTATTCAGGAAATCTTTTCCGGCAGGCAGCCGGGCATTTCGCTTTTTTAAGGAAAATCCGGGCTCAGCATTTTGATCTGGCCGTTGATCTGCGCCTGGGAGACCGCGGCGCTTTCATGTCGCTGATGACGGGAGCCCCGATTCGCGTAACCATGCATCATCCGGAGGGACTGCCCATCTGGAGACCATTCTGCTTTACACACGGCGTGGTGCCTGTTGGCGACGGAGTAATCAAACACCGCGGCGCAACCGAGCAAATTCTGCGCATTGTAAGGCCCCTCGGCATGGACACTGAGGACATCTCCCCCCGCCTCTGGGTTTCAGACGCGGTTAAGAAAAGTGTCAGGGAAATTCTATCGCGGGAAAAGGCTGACGGTCAAAAAGACTGGATCACCATCAATCCTTTTTCCCGCTGGTCCTACAAGGAATGGGGCGAGAGCAAGTGGGCCGAGGTCATCAACTGGCTCTGGAAAGACCGGGGCATTCCATCGGTTATTATCGGCTCCGCGGAAGAAAGACAGCGGGCGGAGGCAATCATCGGGCTATGCGAAGACCGGGTGATCAATCTTGCCGGACAAACGACGCTTGCCGAACTGGCCGGTGTGCTGAGTTTGAGCCGTCTGCATATCGGTGTGGACAGCGCCGCGCCGCACATCGCGGCGGCCACCGGCGTCCCGACGATTACCATTTACGGCCCATCCTCCTGGTTTGACTGGGCTCCTGTCGGAAAAGACCATCGTGTGATTCTGCCGGAAATGGATTGCGTTCCCTGTCATCAGAAAGGCTGCGACGGAAGCGGACACAGCCGTTGCCTGGATGAGTTGAAACCGGAACAGGTTATACCCGTGATCCGCGACGCGTTGGACAGGATGTAAAGAAGCATCCTT
>JAQVLL010000240.1:0-2565 GCA_028704195.1 Smithellaceae bacterium | reverse complement strand
GACATCATTTGCAGGAGTTCTCCGGCATGCCGTACGGTTGCCCCGCCGGCCTTTTCCAACGCCAGGCGGGCAAGGCGCGCCTTTTCGACATAAATTTCCGGCTGCCGGATGACGGAAATCAGCGTCCGTGAAAGCTCATCCGCATTCGTTACGATAAGAGTATTTCCGCTAACCGCATCCAGCGCCCATAAAAAATTATCCATATAGGGTCCGTGCATGGTCGGCACACCCCAGGCAATCGGTTCAAGGATGTTCTGGCCGCCCAGATCAACCAGGCTGCCGCCCACGAAAGCCGCCTGGGCCAAACCGTAAAAATCAAAGAGTTCGCCCACCGTATCGACAATCATGAGATCCGCATCCTGGCGCGGCGGCGTACTCCTCATCATCCATGCGATATCCAGATGCTGTGCGTGCTCTATCAGATGTTTGATGCATCCGTGATGACGGGGAGCCACAATGCTAAACAGTCCGGGAATTTCCCTTCGCGCCGCGGCTATGGTTTTCATAACGTCGGGCTCTTCGCCTTCGCGGATGCTGCCCGCGATAAAAACCGGCCTCGAACCGATTCCCAGCTCCTCACGCAGGATTTGAACACGCTCCGGATGAATTCCAGGAATGGCGTCGAATTTCATATTGCCCATGATCCGCACGTCCGTTACGCCCAATGCCTTGAATCGATCGGCATGTTCTTTCGCCATGGCCATGATCCGAACATTCTTCAAGAGGTAAGCAATGAATGATTTCACGAACCGGTAGCGCTCGAATGATCCGGCTGAAAGACGCGCGTTGACCAGGGTAACAGGAATGCCTGCCTCCTGAGCCGCCATATGCAGGTTAGGCCATATTTCTGTTTCGGAAATGACAAGGGCTTTCGGCGCCAGATGCCTCATGTAGCGCCGCATAATCCATCCCACATCAAAAGGCAAAGGTAAAACAAGGTCCACACTTTCAATGCCGGCAGCAGCCTGCCTACCGGCCTGAGTCATAGCACTCAGGCAGATCACCGTATGAGGCCAGCGGGATTTCACGGTTTCAATCAATCCGGTCAGGGCTTTAATCTCGCCCAGTGAAGCGCCGTGAAACCAGATCAGGTCGCTCTTTGGAACATCGGGCAGATTCAAAGCGAGGCGCAAGCGCAAGGTGTTTTTGAAATTGCGATGGTTGCGCACAACCAGGCAAACGGGCCAGACCAGAAGAAATGTCACCACGCGATAAACGAAAAGAATTATGTGCGGCATAGTTCGATGATCCGTATGCGATCCTGCGGGGTATTGACTTCATGAAAGGCGCCCTCGGCAATGACCACTTTTATGGGGATACCGTTTTCCAGCGCGCGGAGCTGCTCGAGGGATTCACTCAATTCCAGCGGGGATTGCGGTAGTCCGTTAAAGCGGTCAAGTGTTTCCCGGCTGAATCCATAAATCCCCACATGCTTGAGCATGACGGCATGACCGGGTTTGCGGCGGCAAGGAATGGCCGCACATGAAAAATAAAGCGCATAACCCCGCCTGTCCAGCACCACCTTGACCGTGTTGGGATCGACTGCGTCTTCCTCGGAAGCCCTGATTGCGACAGTTACCATGGGACAGCCCCGCTTCAGTTCGTTCACCATGTTATCAAGGGCCGATGTGTCAAACAACACCTGGTCTCCCTGAATATTGATGACGGCATCTGCTTCGACTTCGCGCACAGCCTGAGCCACCCGGTCGGTGCCGGAGGCGCATTCGGCGCTGGTCATAACCGCGTGTGCACCAAAGGATTGGGCCGCCTGCATGATACGCTCGTCATCGGTGGCAATCACAACGCTCGAAATGCTCTTACAGAGCAGGGTCTGCTCATAAACGGACTGGAGCATGGGCTTGCCACCAATGTCAGCCAGGGGTTTCCCGGGGTAGCGGCTTGAGGCCCAGCGGGCGGGGATAACGGCCACGATCTTCACGTAAATTCTTCCTTCAAGAGGTATTCGTCGCGGACATTGTCCGCGCTGTGTTTTATCGTAAAATAATACGATTACGATTTTATTGTGATAATAATTTTCAACACAAAAGAATTTTGGTGTCAAGATGAAATCGCCTTTTCCTCCTTGATCTTCAGCAGCATAACTGTTAAAAAATAATATCAATCCCATTATGAAGGAAAGATACTTCATGTTTGAAAAACTGAAGAACTATGTTGATCTTCATCTGCCGGAAGGCGCGCGAGGAAAAGACAAATTATTTTTTGCCTTAAATGTTCTGATCCCCACGTTGATGGGGATTCACCTTCTTGTGAATCCCCTGCCTCTGAACAGCATCAATGAAGTGTGTTATTATCTTTCCTGCGCAGCGCTGATCACTCTTCTTCTTTTCCGAAAGACAGCCTTCACCCTGCGTTCGCCCCTGACCATAGGATTGTCTTTATTTTTTTTCTGGGCGATTCTGGGTCTTTTTACGACACTCGATTTTTCCAATACGCTCCATGATCTCCGCGGATACCTGCTGGAATACCTGGTCATTTTTTATTTGCTCGTCAATTTTTACAACTCACGTAACCGGCTGGAATTCCTCTCCATCATTATGATTGCTT
>JAQVLL010000239.1 GCA_028704195.1 Smithellaceae bacterium | reverse complement strand
TGATCTTTTTTGCCGGGTGAGGATTCCACGCCGCTGTTGATCTCCAGTGCGACGGGACTTACCGCCCGCAGTGCCTCGTGAATGTTTTCTTCTTTTAATCCGCCGGACAGAATCAGGGGCTGTGAAATTTGGCGTGCCAGCACCCAGTTGGACGTCTTTCCCGTGCCGCCGTAAAGGCCGGCATGACGACTGTCCACCAAAATGGCGGCAACATCATACAGGGCGCCTATTTTTAAATCCTCCTCATTTTTCAACTCCAGCGCTTTGACGATTCGAACACCGGGAAATTGCCGGCAAAATTCTGGTGACTCATCGCCATGAAGCTGAATCATGTCCAGGCGGCACTCTTTATAGATGTGGCGGACCGTCTGTTCTTTGGGATTGACAAAGACGCCGACTTTTACCAGATTTTGGGGCAACAGGCGATTGATTTCTCCTGCCTTTTGCGGGTCGATATAGCGCGGGGAGGGCGGATAGAAGATGAACCCCACCGCCGCCGCCCCGTTTTCGGCAGCGCACAGCGCGTCTTCAATATTTGTGATGCCACAAATCTTTACCTGCATTACGGTTTGCTCCCCAGAAAAAAACGCAGTTTTTTGCCGATATCCGGCGCTGTCACCAGCCCTTCACCGATCAGAAAGGCATGGATACCCGTTTCCATCAGATACTCAATGTCAGCCCGGGTCTTGATCGCGCTTTCCGCCACGACGGTGACGCCGGGGGGGATTCCCTGCTTTAACATCCGGCTGGTGTCAATGTCCGTCTCAAAAGTATCCAGGTCGCGGTTGTTGATGCCGATTATCTCTGCGCCCGCACCCATGGCCATTTCCAGTTCGTTATTCGTGTGGACTTCGACAAGCGGACTCAAATCCAGATCTTTGGACAGGGCAATAAATTCCGCAAGCTTTTGACCCAACACCCTGACAATCAACAAAACAGCATCCGCACCGATGGCCCTTGTTTCATAGATCTGGAGGGGATCAATGATGAAATCTTTGCGCAGGACGGGGATGCCGACCAGGTTTTTAATGGACGTCAGATAGGCATTCTTTCCACAAAAATATTTTTTGTCCGTGAGAACGGAAATCGCTGCCGCGTCGTTTTGCTCGTATATTTTAGCAATCTTCAGCGGGTCAAAATTTTCAACCAATCTGCCGCGCGAGGGGGAAGCACACTTCACCTCGGCGATAATGGAACAGGCTTTGCCGCTGAGGGCCCCGCGGAAATCCCGGCAGGGTAAAAGTTCTGAAATGATATCCCGCAATACAGGCAGGGTTGTGGTACTTTTCAGCGTCTCCACTTCTTGTTTTTTAGTTTCGATAATTTGATCTAGTATCATTTTGATCTCAACTTATAGTCATTAACGGTAACATTTTATCCGCTCACAGTTTGTCATTCCGGCGAAAGAGACTGTGTCACAATTAGAAAAAGTGTCATTCCGAACGCATGTGAGGAATCTTAATACGTTGCATTTATTGAGAACAAGGTTTCTCGCTTCGCTTCGAAATGACATTAATCGAATTACGACACAATCTGGAAAGCCGGAATCCAGGAATCATTCATAAACTGGATACCGGCGTGCGTAACCTAAAGGTCACAAGACCGGTATGACAGCTAAAAAAATTGCATGTGAATATTATTTATCAACTGTTGCTCATTTCAATCAAAGCCTGTAACTTCTTAACCGCCCTGCCGCTGTCGATGCAGTCGGATGCGACCTTAATGCCTTCTTTGATATCCGCCGCTTTTTCGCCGGCAACAATGGCCAGCGCCGCATTCATGAGCACGACATCCCTGCATGCGCCCGGTTTGCCCGACAGAACATCTTTGGTGATTTGCGCGTTGATTGTCGGATCTCCACCGCGGATATCATCCAGCGGATACGTCGATCCGACATAATCCTTCGGATGAATGTTGTAGGTGCGGACAATGCCGTCGTTTAATTCAGCAACGCGGGTTTCGCCGGTAATGGTAACTTCATCGAGCCCGTCCAGGCCGTGGACGACAAACGCTCTTTTCGTTCCCATGTTTTTCAAAACGTCGGCGAACATTTCCGTTAGCTTCGGATCATAGACGCCCAACAATTGCGCGGTGGCGCCTGCCGGATTGGTGAGGGGGCCCAGCATATTGAAAATGGTGCGGATGCCGATTTCACGGCGCGGTCCGATCGCGTATTTCATGGCGCCGTGCAGTTTGGGTGCAAACAGAAAGCCAATGCCGATCTGCTGAATGCACTCTTCCACGATTTCCTGATCAACACTGATATTAACGCCCAGGGCTTCCAGTACATCGGCACTGCCGCAGCCGCTGGAGACGGCCCGGTTGCCATGTTTGGCCACCGTGATGCCCGCCGCCGCCACGACAAAAGCCGTCGTGGTCGAAACGTTAAAGGTGTTGAGCCTGTCGCCTCCCGTGCCGCAGGTATCCATAATGGTCGTTGCGCAGGCATTCACGCGAGTGGCTTTCTGGCGCATGATGCGCGCCGCGCCTGTTACTTCCTCCACGGTTTCGCCTTTCATGCGCAGTGCGGTGATGAAGGATCCGATCTGAGCCGGGGTGGCCTCGCCTCCCATGATCTCTTCCATGGCCGCCATCATTTCAGCTTCCGGCAGATCAATTCTTCTTACCGCTTTGTCAATGGCTTCCTTGATCATAATGATCGCTCCTTTCGTCCGGTTGTTTTTAAGAAGTTCCGTAAAATTCTTTTTCCCTGAGGGGTGAGAACCGATTCGGGATGAAACTGTATCCCCTCTGTCGGATATTCTTTATGGCGCAGCCCCATGATTTCGCTTTCGGCTGTCCGGGCGCTCACTTCCAGACAGGAGGGAAGTGTTTCGGGGCGCACGACGAGGGAATGATAACGTCCGGCAGTAAAGGGATCAGGAAGTCCAGCGAAAATCGTCTTGCCGTCATGATGAACAGGCGAAACCTTGCCGTGCATGATTCGTCCGGCGCGGACAATTTCACCGCCGAAAGCGTAACCGATGGACTGATGGCCCAGGCAGATGCCCATGATCGGTATTGTTTTGTGAAATTTGCGCACAACATCCACGGTAATCCCCGCTTCGCGCGGCGCGCCGGGACCGGGTGAAAGAAAAATCACCTGCGGTTTAAGCGCGTGAATGCGGTCCACCGTGATCTTGTCGTTGCGAAAGACCTCGACATCTTCCCCCATTTGCTCCAGGTATTGGACGATGTTAAACGTAAATGAATCGTAATTATCGATCATCAATATCATAAGATACTCCTAGTTTCCATTCTCGAGAACAAAGCCACCGGCGGCCAGTTTCACGGCCATTTGCATGCCGCGCGCCTTGTTGATCGTTTCCTGGTGTTCGTTTTCGGGCTGAGAATCATAAACGATTCCCGCTCCGGCCTGAACGAATATTTTGCCGTCTTTGATGACCATGGTGCGAATCGTGATGCACAGATCCATGTTGCCGTTGAAACTGATATATCCTACTGCGCCGCCGTAGATGCCACGCCGCACAGGCTCCAGTTCATCGATGATCTGCATGGCTCGGACTTTTGGAGCGCCGGAAAGCGTTCCTGCCGGAAACGTCGCCGCAAGGACGTCAAATGCGTCCTTGCCCTTTACCAATTGTGCGCGAACGTTGGACACCAGATGCATGACATGCGAATATTTTTCCACCACCATGTACTGATTGACCTGCACCGAACCGGTTTCGGCAATCCGGCCCAGATCATTCCGGCCCAGATCCACAAGCATCACATGTTCGGCCCGCTCTTTTTCATCGGAGAGAAGTTCGTCGGCCAGGGCCCGGTCTTCCTGCTCGGTCCTGCCGCGCTTGCGTGTACCGGCGATCGGGCGCAGTTCCACGTCACTTTGTTCAAGGCGCACCATGACTTCCGGGGAGGAACCAATCAGGATCAAGCCATCCAGCTTGAGGAAAAACAGGTATGGAGAGGGATTGACATAACGGAGCGCGCGGTAAAGATCAACCGGGTCATGCCGGTATGGCGTGGAAAAACGCTGGGACAGGACGATCTGGATGGCATCACCGGCCGCGATATAGTCTTTGGCTTTTTCCACGATGGCCTTGTACTGATCAGGCGTCATGTTTGACTCGAAGGTCGTGCCGTTGGTTTTCGGTACAGGCTCCAACAAGACGGCGGGAGCGGAAATCAGTCGGATCATTTCATCGATTTTCCCGCAGGCTTCCACGTAGGCTTCCTGGGGTGAATCTACATCTTCCATGTAGGCACAGGCCACAACCTTGATGGTGTGGCGGGTGTTGTCGAAAATCACAAGAAAATCGCTGATGACAAAAACAGATTCATCCAGGTCGAGGTC
>JAQVLL010000238.1 GCA_028704195.1 Smithellaceae bacterium | reverse complement strand
TACGAACTCACTTGCAGTTGCCATCGGTGCCGATTAATGATAATTGGTAAAATGTAAAATAACCGCTGTTCTTTTAATCTTAATACATACAAAGGAGGATTGAATTGTCGTGAAAAATGTAGAAATCGAAGTTATTGACAACATCTTGACCATTAAGGTTGATCTGACCAGAGAATTTGGTCCGTCTTCTTCCGGCAAGACTATTATTATCGCAACCACGGAAGGGAACGTAGCTATTCCCGGCCAGGAGGACAAGAAAGTCGGATTGAATGTGTATCGTAAGAAAACGTCTTAAGTTTATGACGAACAGAAACGCTGCACAGAAATGATGCAGGAAGAAATTCTTTTACAACATCTCGAAGAACTGGCCGGAAAGCTTGAAATTTGCGTTCGGGATGAAAACATCAGTATGGATGAAACATCCGTCACAGGCGGCCTCTGCCGAGTGGAGGGGCAATACATCTTGATCCTGAATTCAAAAGCGAACGTGCAGGATAAAATTCAGGTCATGATCAAGGCCCTGCAGAATTTTGACCTGAATGAAATCTACATCAAACCGGCTGTGCGCCAGTTATTGGAAAACCAACAGTGATCAGCGGCGTCTGTCTGTCCGCAGCGTGGTACTAGATGCTGCAGATCTTACTGAATGTATCAGCCATTGATCTCCATCGCCAGTTCCCCGCTTTTTGACGGATCGTAGCCGCCGAGTTCGTGGACCCTGTCGCGAAATCTCTGAGAACGGATGACTTCAAGCACGGCCCGGATATTCGGATCCTCCAGAAAATCGGAAGGAATCACCAGGTCGTATTGTTCCGTGTCCATGGGAATAAAGTCCAGATCGAGGGCTTTTGCAGCCGCGTAAATCGCCATGCCGCAGTCAGCGGCTCCGCTTAGCACATCGACGGCCACAGACATGTGAGTGAACTCTTCATGATCGTATCCTTTAACGGATTCTGGTTTTATCCCCTGCTTCGCCAGGTTGTAATCGAACAGGATACGCGTGCCCGAGCCCGCCTGCCTGTTGACGTATGAAACATCGTCCCGTGTGAGATCCGCCATTCCCCTGATCCCCTTCGGGTTGTTTTTGGGAATAATGAGGCCCTGCTCCCTAAGGACAAGGTGAAACAGGCTTATCCTGACGCCCTTGAAGTAGCGCTTGATATAGGAAACATTATATTCACCGGTCTGGGTATCCAGAAGATGTGAACCGGCAAAATGACATATACCTTTTTTGATGGCGATGAGACCGCCAAGACTCCCCACGTTTCCCGATGAAATCCTGATGTTCCTTCCTGTGGCCAGCCTGACTTCATCGGCAATGACATCGATTGTAATGTCATGACTGCCGATCACCACAATCGTGTTTTGCAGATCTTCTTCCTCCACGAGAAGCCCGGCTTCAATTTCTTCATCCTGTGCAACGCCTTCCGACGATGGCGGAATGCGGACAATACCTTCCGCACGCGTCAACGTAGTAATCGATCCGGCCGAACGGGGGAGAGGAGTCGCAACACATCGTTCCCTCACCCTTCCGATATTGACGCGGACGAATTCTTCCGTTCCCAGTTTTGAAGGAATGGCTCTTGACGCACTCACCTTGATGGAACTGCTTTTCGGCGGCGTCAACCCCTGAAGACTCAGGAGCAGAGGCAGGGCAAACTGCTCGAAAGACAGGATCGCCGAAACCGGATACCCCGGAACCCCGATAACCGGTTTTCCGTTGACCATGGCCAGTATCGTAGGTTTTCCCGGCATCATGGCCACGCCGTGAACGAGGACTTCGCCGATTTGCGCCAGGACACCTGCCGTGTAGTCCTTGGAACCTGCCGATGATCCGGCATTGATCAGGATCAGGTCGGCATCGGAATTCGCCGCGGTAAGAAGAACGTCACGAATCGCACCTTCTTCGTCCGGTGTGATATTCAGAACTCGCGGTTCCGCATGCGCTTCGCGCACAAGCCCCGCGAGCGTAACGGAATTCGAGTCAATGATGCGGTTGCTCCTCAACAGTCTGAAATCCGTGATATCCCTGTGACTGACGATTTCCGTTCCCGTGGGAATGATGACGACTCTGGGTTTCCTGCGCACCATCACTTTAAAAACACCGGCTGCGACAAGAGATCCCATATCGTAGGATCGGATCATATGGTTCTGCGGAAAAAGAAGCTGCGTGGCGACAATGTCTTCCCCAACCTTCCGGATGTTCTGCCAGGGATAGGCCGGCTGCATAATTTCGATATGCGACGCGTCAAGCTCATGGACTTTTTCCACCATGACGACGGCATTATATCCTTCCGGAAGGGCGTGCCCCGTGTTGATCCACACGGCATCCTCTCCCGCCTTCAGAACGATCGGGGACTGTTCGGTGGCCCCGTATGTTCTTTCGGCCCTCACGGCAATTCCGTCCATGGCTGCCGAGTGATAGGTTGGCGCGGAGACGCCCGCGTAAACAGGCTCTGACGTGACGCGCCCCAGCGCCTCTTCCGTGTTAATTTGCTCCGGAACCGTTTTCTTTTCCCGCCATACCCGTGAAAAGATTTCCCGTGCGTCGGGGAGCCCCTTCATGGCCAGATAGACATTCCTTTTCATTTATTCCTCTTTTTCAAAGGGTCTGAAGAGCATCACGGAAACGGCTTGCCCTTTGTACAGACCTTCCCTATTTCTGTCGATTTTTACCAGGCCGTCGGCTTCAACCAGCGTGGATATCAATCCGGATTTCCCGAAAACCGGTTCAGCAAAAAGTCTTCCACCCCTTTCTCGAAGTTTTACCCGGATATAATCATCCCTGCCGCTTGCCGACTCGACGTTTCGTTCCAATACGGCCTGCAGGGATTGATGGACATTTCCGAATGCAAATGCTTTACCCGCCAGTCCGGCCAGAAACGGGTTCAAAAAAATCTCTGCGACAACCATGGCCGAGGCGACGTGGCCGGGAAGTCCGAACACGGCCTTTCTGCCGATTCTGGCGATAATCGTGGGTTTACCCGGGCTGATGGCGATGCCGTGGACAAGGAGCTCCATGCCTTCAAAAGACTCAAGAACTTTCACGGTCATATCCCTGACGCCTACTGAACTCCCGCCGGAAATCCACACGGTGTCGCACGTATCGAGGACACTTGCGGCTTTTTCTCTCATCTCTTCAAAGTTGTCTTTGCACAAACCCATGTTGACGGGAACAGCGCCCGCCTGAAGGCAAAAAGCGCTCAACGTGTAACTGTTGATGTCCCTTACCTGGCCGGGCCCAGGTTTTTGGTCGATGGGAATGACCTCGTCCCCGGTAGAGATAATGCCGACCTTCGGTTTTTGATACACAGATATTTTCTGCATGCCGAGACCTGCAAGAAGGCCGATGTCCTGAGGTCTGAGGACTGTCCCTTTTTTAAAAATCACGTCCCCTTTTCTGAAATCATCACCTTTCCCGATGACATTTTCCAGGGGTGCCACCGTGCGGCTCACCTCAATGGTCTTTTCATCCACACTGTTACAGTATTCCAGCATCACCACCGCATCCGCACCTTCCGGGATCATGCCACCCGTCGATATCCGCATGGCTTTCCCCTGATCAACACTTCCTTCAGGTTCCCTTCCCATGACCACTTCACCGGCCAGTTCAAGAAAAGCCGGAAGACTATCTGATGCACCGAAAGTGTCTTTTGACCGAACGGCGTACCCATCCATCGAAGACCTCGAAAACCCGGGCATGTCTTCTTCGCAAACAATCTCTCTGTTCAGAACACGGTCGAGGGTTTCAGAAATCGGGATGGTCTCTGCCCCCACAGGGCCAAAGCCTTTCAACGATTCAAGGACTTCTTCAGGTGTCTTCACTTTAAAAAACAAGGATCAACTCCTCATTACAGTTTTTTTCCCAGCAGCCTGGAAAATCAGGTATTCTGCCATTTCGACCAGAAAGAAAAATCTATGTTTTATCAAGACTTCTCACACACGTTCGAATGACACAATGATGTACCTGTTCGAAACGCGTGACCTGCAGGGGTTATAACACTTTCGTTTATCATTTCGAGGAGTGTTAACGGCGAGAAATCTTTCTTTCCTTTATTTTCAAGATTTCTCAGTCACTTCGTTTCTTCGAAATGACAAATTATTATTGAGGCAGACCATAACCAGCCCCATCAAATGTTTACCTGCTTTTCACAAGGGGTTATCGCCGGCAATTCGCAACCCCGCCCTGCGGAAAATTCTCTCATGCTTTTAGCAGATTCAGCGGGAAATATGAACACAAAAGATCATCCAAAAATCGTTGCATTGAATGTGATTGACCCCCTTGTCCCTTGTCCCTTGTCCCTTCGGTCGCTGAGCCTGTC
>JAQVLL010000237.1 GCA_028704195.1 Smithellaceae bacterium | reverse complement strand
CGCCCGATGGCCAGTTTGTTGGTTGTTCACGCTGTTTTGTCTGTGTTCACGTTTTCTTCTGAATCGCCAAAAAAACAAATCTTCTTTTTTAAGCACATGAACAATAGGCAACAGAGCCGTGTCTGTCAAGATTTATATTAACAAAAAATGACCTATTCTTACTTGAAATGACAATTTATTCCAATAAACGGTCTTTGGAAACGTTAACTGAGACAGGTGGTTCGTTGAGGCCGGTTGCTTGAATCAGATACGGGTTGCTCCGGTAACGTAGCAGAATTGATTGAGTCCCATCAGCTTTGCAACGCCTGCGATGGTCACGCCGTAAAAGCAGGTATCCGGGTTTACCGATAAAATGCCGTCAATGGTCCCGTTGACCACGGTGCTTCCGGTGGCAAAAATCGCATCCGCCCATCGGGCGTTTTGGGCAAAACGATCCGGACCGTCAACCATCACGCCGTTTTTGAAAACTCCAATGTTGTCGGGGTTGAGATCGCAGACCCGAACCTGTTTTTGCGCGGCCAGGGTCTCCAGAAGGCGCGGTTGCAAACCGACCAGCAGCACCCGGCCTATTTCCAGCGGAAGGGCACGGACAACCTTTGAGAAATGCTCGCCGCAGCGCATAAGGTCGTCGTTCTTGCAGTGGACGGCTTCCGGCATCTCGTCGAGTCCCGCCAGAATTGCATTCAGCGATGAAATAAAAATCGCCCGTCTGGCGTTCGTATCCAGTTTGAGGGAAAGGATGTCATGAACCGTCCCCTTGTAATTGAAGTAGGAATCAGAGAAAGCCTGTCCCTTTTTTCCCATAAATTCCGCTTCGATGAGCCTTTCTTTCCCGAGTTGAATGGGATAATCGTCATGAAGTGGATTACCGATGGCTTCTTCGGGGGTCAGCGTTTTGCAGGTAATGGTGATTTCCTGACTGTCGATTCGACGCGCGCCTGTCAGCGTTTGCAGTTTGCTTCTTGTCCGTTCCAGAATCATTTTATCGGTAATGTCTCCTTATAACCGTATTTTCTTTTAATTTTTTCCGCCGCCGGTGATACGAGGAAGGCGGCAAAACGCTCTGTCAAT
Organism: Smithellaceae bacterium; assembly: GCA_028704195.1. Classification (GTDB taxonomy): domain Bacteria; phylum Desulfobacterota; class Syntrophia; order Syntrophales; family Smithellaceae; genus UBA8904. The sequence goes on along the minus strand of JAQVLL010000237.1, from coordinate 3,259 downwards.
TCCCGATTCTTCGTGCTTGTCAAAACGCAAGCTGAATGAGAAACAACAGGTGCTTCCGTCATTTTATAGTAACAGCCTTTTCGACCCTTTTCCGAATATGCCTGGCCCAAATTGCAAAAACCCGCATCCACGGCCCCAATGGTGGCGTATTGAAAAACCTGGGCCAAATCCTGCGTGGTGACAAGTTTGGGTTCAACATCTTTCCAGAGACCTGCTTCCTTAAGCGCCTTTTGGGCGCTTGCCCCGTAAACGGCCAATTGGGGATTGGCGATGGCGAGTTTCTTGATCTCATTTTGCCGCAAAGCATCGCGCCAGCTTACGGTTCGGCAGAAATCCTTTTTCGATGACCACAGCACCACCTGGCCTGTCGCATAGATAAACGGCTTCTTACAAAGCGCCTTGCCATAGAGAAGGTCCGGCCGTTCCACATCGGCGGAAAGAAAAATATCGTAAGGCGCACCGTGAAAAATCTGTGCGTAAATCCTGCCGGCCGACGCAAAAGACGGCTCAATTTTTATTCCGGTTTCCTGTTCGAACGCCAACGCGATTTCCTCGAAGGGCTGAATAAAACCCGCAACAACCGCCGCGCTGATTTTTTGCTCAGCATAAACGCATTGCGGCATAAGCATCAGCAAAAAGGCTAAAATCATAAAAGTCGGGAGAATTCCGTTGCAATACTTAAACATGGACTTCTTCATCTACACGCCTCCAATCTTTTTCCGGAAAATCAGCATGACCGCGCGTCTATAAACCAAACCACTGATTATGTCAAGTAAAGCATAGTAAAAATGACTACGCCTTATTCCGACTCTTCAGAATTTTTAGAATCTTTGAACGCAATGCTAACATTTAAAAATAAGCTGAAATATTCAACTGGCTCTTTCCAGAATGAATGTGGTATATTTTTACAGTAGAATTAAAATAATGTAAGCTGTCATTGTCATCCATTGCAAAACAGGCCATGAATACAGAGGGTTTCAGTTTAAAACGCCAGAGCATATTTTGCTCGCTCAGGACCGTCACCATGACGGAAAAAGAACAATTTGTGCCAGCGCACACCCTGATCCACGTTCTTTCCGGCAGGCTCTGCGTGGTGGAGGCGGACTCCGTGCATGCCTTCGCATCCGGGGATACGTTATTCGTCCGGAGAAACACGCTGGCCAAGTTCACCAAACATCCCGCGCGTAACGGTGAGCCTTTCAAAACCTTGAGTATCTTCCTCAGGAAGTCTTTCCTTCAGAATTATTCGTCCCTAGAAAATGTCAAAACATCCCCGGCAGTGGATCACGCTAACGCGTTTTGCCGCGTAAAAAGGCTGCCTCCTTCGCCGCTCATGGAGAACCTGTTTGACTCGCTTCGCCTTCATTTCGATTCGGGTATGACGCTGGGTCAGGAGTTAAGTGACATCAAAACCCTTGAAACTGTTTTGCTGATCAGGCAGTTGGACTTACCTTTGTATCTTTCCATGTTTCATTTCACCGGACCCGGGAAAATCGATCTGGAAGATTTCATGAGCAAAAACTTCGTATTCAACGTTCCGCTTACAACCTTTTCCAAAATGACCGGGCGGAGCCTTTCTACCTTTAAACGGGACTTCAAAAAAATTTTCGGTGAATCACCCAGCCGCTGGCTCAAGAAGAAACGCCTGGAACACGCCTATTACCTGATCAAAGAAAAAAATAAAGCACCGTCGTACGTTTACCTGGAGGTCGGTTTTGAAAACCTCTCCCATTTCTCGTCATCGTTCAAGGAGGTTTACGGACATAATCCGTCAGCGCTGTTTGGACCGTAGAACAAAGTGATTATGGACCTCTGGCAGTAGCAGAAAAAACAACGTTTGTTGTATGCTCACATCAGAATAAAATTTTTCGTTAGAGGAAATCGCTATTGATACCGGATCCTGATCTTATTCAACAACGTCGAAAAGAATTGGCTGCGCGCAAATGGAACGTGACCGCCATTGAAGAGCGTTTCAGCCGACTGGTAAAAAACGGCATCACTCCCGGAAGGTTGGACCGGGAAGAAATATTGGGCAACAAAGAAGCGATCCTGGATCGCGTGCAGTGTCAGGCAGAAGACTACTGTTATCTGATGCGTAATTGCGCCAAGAGCAGCGCAACAGCCTTGCTCGAAGAGTTCGGGTTGGGCAACCTGGACACCATCCGGGCGTTGGGACCGTTTCCCGGTATTGCCATGTCCGGTGGAATCTGCGGACCGGTGACCGGAGGACTGATTGCCCTGGGGCTGTTTTTCTCCAACCCCGACATCACCAAACATGACGCGACCCGGGCGTATCTCCATGCGAGGGTTTTCATAAACAGATTTGAATCGGCCTTGGGCAGCGTCTATTGTCCGGATATTCAGAAAAAACTGCTGGGGCAGTATTATGACCCCATGCGCAGCATGGAAAATCTAAAGGCATTCAACGCCAGTAACGCCCGGAAGTATTGTGTGATTGCCCCGGGAATCGGCGCCAGGATTGCCGCGGAAATAATGATGGAAAGCCTGGCGGAATAAATCTGCTCTCCTGCCTCGGCGCTTCCATGGCTCAATCTGAATGGCAAATGTTTGGAGGTAATTCATGTATCAATTGAAATTCAACGAAAAAATCTGCGCAAGTTGCCGGCAGGCCGACTGCCTGCTTAAATGCCAGTACATGACATTTAGCGGGCACAAGGAAGCGCACGGGGAAATGATGAAAATCATGAAAGGCAAGGATTCCCGCGTCCTTTCCGAATGCGTCACCTGTTATGCCTGTGAGGAATACTGCACGCGGGGCAATCACCCCTTTTATCTCATCTCGGAACGCCGCGAGGAAAAAGGCCGCTTTACCGCGCCCCGGCCCATCACAACCCAGTGGATCAACATGACCGTGATGCAGGGAAAGTATCTGGTGGGCGATGTGAAAGACAAGGCGCTTTCCTGCTGTTATATCCCGGAGCTGGGGCCCCTGGGTGCGGGGGAGATTTTCAAAGACGTCGCATCCGCAGGTGTTTTCGGCGCGGAGTTCATGTGCCCAGCCGTCCACACGCACTTCGCCCGCATGTCAGTAATCAAAGAGCGGCTGCCCATCGTTATCGAAAATTACCGCAAACTGGGGGTGAAGGAAGTCATCTGCCTGCACGATGAATGTTATGGCACACTCACGTCGATTGCCTCCGCGTAAGGGATGGAGGTGCCTTTCAAGCCGGTTTACTACATGGATTTTCTTTACGGGCGAATGAAAGAACTCAAAGATAAAATTAAGCCGCTGAACATT
>JAQVLL010000004.1 GCA_028704195.1 Smithellaceae bacterium | reverse complement strand
ATTATTCTCGATTTGATGCTTCCGGGCATGAACGGATTGGATATTTGCAAAGGCATTCGAGCCAATCCTGATATGGCCCATCTGCCGGTGATTATGCTCACAGCCAAAGGCGACGAGGTGGATAAGATTATCGGGCTGGAAATCGGCGCGGATGATTACATGACTAAGCCATTCAGTGTCAAAGAACTTGTTGCCCGTGTCCGAACCATTCTTCGCCGTGTACAGGAAAGAGAAAAGCCATCGACGAAAAAAATATTTGAATACGAGGGACTCATGATCAATTATGAATCCTGCACTGTCCAGGTGCAGGGACGCGTTGTTAATCTGAGCCCTACTGAACTGAAAATACTTTTCTTTCTAACCCGCAATCCCGGCAGGGTCTACTCAAGAAATCAGATTCTGGACCATGTCTGGGGTGACGATACCTTCATTACCGATCGTGCCGTCGATGTGCATATCCGCCGTCTTCGGGGCCAGATCGAAAAGGATATGGAAAATCCCCGTTACGTTCTCACGGTTCGTGGATTTGGTTACAAATTCGCGGAGCTCAAGTAAATTCACATTTAACTTATCCAATTATTGAAACCTTTTAAATAGCTGGCACGCTGAAACAGCTCACAGGCAAATCCCGGTTTATTCAAAAAATCTTTATTCCTTCATCATAATGAAACATTGAAAATATATTGTTCCTTCGCAATGCTGGAAACATATGTGAAGGAGATGAATATTGAGCAGAGTGACTTTTGCAGCAAAAAATTATCCTGAAACATTGAATGATGTATACCCGAAAACCGTCAGGGAAATATCGGAAGCAGTCGGTGTGAAATATGACCGGCTTGGTTTGAATGTCGGATCGCTTCCCTTTGCGCCAACGGATACGACCGCCGGAAGCGAATCGGAAATGCAGACGGTCGTCATCGGCAGTAAGCATCATGCGGACCTGCCTCTTTTTATCGAACGGTCCAACTATTTTAGCAATACCAAAAAACGTGCGAAATCTGGCGATACATCCCGTAGGGTGATGACAGATCTGGAAAAATATTTAAACGGAAACGCGGATGGTGTTTGGGAAAACAGCTGGGTGCGTTTTCCGAGGGAGAAAATCGGGAATTTTGCCAACATCATCATTGGGCACGACATGCTGGCAGACAAGTCCAATGCATCGTTCGGTCAACGGTCCGATTTAGATAGGTTTATTGTTCAGGTAAATGGACGTGAATACCTTCGTGTACCGGTCAGTTATCTTTTAAAGTTGTCGCTGGCGGAGATCATTGCCTCAAAGCAAAAAGACACACCGATTCTTCATGCAACCGGATTAAGAATCATGTCATCATTTCTTAATGATAACACATCACCGGAAACTTCCTCGTTTTACGTTATGGCGATGCAGTCTGAAACGGGTAGGGGACGTGTTGTGGCAAAGGAAATGGCCGTGCGGTTTTTGTTAACGCAGTTGCTGGTGATGTATGCCAACATCAAATATTCTCTCCAGGAGAATGGACAAAAAGCGATGGTTTTTCTATCCCCGCACCCGCCAACTCGCCAGAAAATATTAAGCCAGTGCATCTCCGATGCCTTTTACCGCGAATTATTCATGAATCCCTGCCTTTCCGGTTGGGATAGAGGTGTCGAAAAACATGAGTACATGCATTTGTGCCATCGTGTTTTAAGCCGCAGCCAATTTAACGCGGTCTTAAAACTGCGAGAAGCCGGAATTATTACAAGTAATCTGGTGTCATTACCCAACTTATCCAACATCAGCCTGGCTAATAACGGAACGCATGTAAGCTTGGGGAGCAAAAAACTCAGCCAACTGCTTCGCAATCCCGCTTCTGGCTTTTCTGCACGGGATGAAAAATATATAGGTGATTTGGTTGTAAAAATTGTCGAGCATTTTCTTCCACTTTTTGTCGGTACGTATAGCGCCGCACCCTATCGCTTAGATTTTATGGATTTCCATCCGGAAAAAGCCCTTGGGTTCCTGCCTCATGAGCTGGATTATACGCATCTTCGCATGCTTTGGCGACGCTGGCAAAAAAAGGCCAATCTTAATGTTCTGGGCAAGTCTGTGTCTCCTTTTGGTCCGAAGTGGATAGACAATATGATCAGCAAGACCTTTCGATTAAATGGTGATTTTGTTCCCGACTTCCGATTGATTGATTACCTGGTCGTTCTCATGAGCACAGATAGGAGTCCGGCTTTAAACGGTGAACTTCATAACTCACAGCACCTGAAAGAGGACCTGGCTGATCTTGGTGTATTTGACACCAAGATGTCTCTTTATCTTCTTGAGAAACTTCGTGAATGCAGCGTGATGGGGTTTTCCGGTTTTGAAGGACGACACTACAGTCTCTTTGAAAGTTTTTCGCAGGACATGGGACAGGCGGTCAATCTGCAAAATCTTCTCTACCTGGTGGCGTTTAAATATATTTTCACCGGGCAGATTCGACATGACCATATCCCCGATGATCCTTCCATTGAAAGTGAAAGAAGACAAATATTTTTCGGAGCTGCCATCGATATCCCCACTTTTTTTGTGCGTAGCGACACCAGAAATGTTCTTTTGAGAAAGATGCTTGCCCGGACGGAGCGGGTGCGTATGAGCAGGCGTTATCCAGGCTATGTGCGTGTGTACAATCTTGAATACCGACGGGCGCTGATCAAGGTTTTGCGCCAGGACGCAGCAGATCTGATTGAAATGCTTGGCATGCGGGAAGAAATGGACGACCTGGAAGCTCGGGTTTGTGAGCCGGAGATTTTTTCCGCCTGTGGAAAGCTGACCTACGGAATTCTTCAGATGTCGGGCGCCAAATCTCCAATGGACTTGAGCGCTGAAAAGTTCAATCAGGAGGCTGAACGCTATTACCGGACGGACTTGCGCAATCGGCACATTAAGGAGGCTCTGGCGCTACTTGGTGAAGACTTTAATAAACTGGAAAAAGTGTCAGAGGGCACGGGAAGCAATATTAGAGCTTTGCTGGACGGGATTCTGCAGGAATCGTCACTGGGTGAGTTTTTGAGCCGTGCCGGAGAGGAGATACAGGAAGAAAGCGCTTCTGAAAAGACGCTGGAGAAATTCATTAATATTGTCCTGGTTCACATTTATTACAAAACCGAACTTCATCAAAAGACAGGAATATAAAACATGCAACATCATTATATAGAACGCAACACACGCAAGATTATGTCAGAGCAGTTTTACGGAGATCAGGCTGTACAATTTATTTATTACCGTCTGCGCGAGCAGTCGTCATGGCTTTTCCGCAAGTTGATCAGCTCCAGGGTTTCACGCGCATTGAGTTATATGAATTACGATGGCATTTTGTCTGATCGTATGAGCAATTATCTGGATGCCCACAGTCAATTGAATATTGATTTTCGGGAATGTTTGGATGAACCGGAGAATCTCAACACGCTGCGGAAAATATTTGAGCGCAAAATCCGTTACTGGGAATGCCGCCCGATGCCCAATGATCCCTGCGCCGTGGTAGCACCTGCCGATTCACGGATGCTTTTGGGATCATTTCAGGAAGATTCAGGTTTGTTTATCAAAGATAAGTTTTTTGATTATGAGGAAATGTTAGGCTCAAATAAACGCACCTGGCTTTCCGCATTTCATGAAGGCGATTTCGCGATTTTCAGACTGACTCCGGAAAAGTACCACTACAATCATTTGCCTGTTGCCGGTAAAATCATCGACTTTTATCAAATCCCGGGTGCTTATCACGCATGCAATCCCAATGCGGTTGTTTCTGTTGTGACGCCCTATTCCAAGAATAAACGTGTTGTGACGATTATCAATACGGATGTGGAAGGTGGAACCAAAGTGGGGATAGTGGCCATGGTCGAAGTGGTGGCCTTGATGATCGGTGATATCGTTCAGTGTTACAGTGATAAACAATATGAAAACCCCATGTCGGTTGGAACCGGTATGTTTGTCAAAAAAGGAGCACCCAAGAGCCTGTTTCGTCCCGGAAGCAGCACGGTTGTGATGATCTTTCAGAAAGACCGGGTACGGTTTGCGGATGACATTGCAGCAAATATGTTTTACCCGGATGCTGATAGCATTTTCAGCCGTGGGTTTGGGAAATCCCTTGTGGAAACGGAGGTCAAGGTTCGATCGTATATTGGCAGCTCCGTCTTCAGCAGAGGAAACTGAATAAATCATCATAAAAGGAGATTGCGATGATAAGGGAAAAAAGAATTCAACTGATAAGAAAAACGCTTGTGAATAAAATGGAAGAACTCTGGTCTAACGCGGAAATTACGCTGGCGCGCATGAAAAAAGCCGAGGGTACGTTAGCCGATCCCTTTGATATGGCGGTCACCGAATCCAGTAGGTTTGTTGAGCTTGCCTGCCGTAGCCGCGAAATAGAACTGCTGCTGGATATCAAGGAAACGATTCTGCGCATCGATCGGGGACTGTATGGTATTTGTGATTCCTGTGGCCGGTTGATTCACGAAAAGAGATTATGTATCGAGCCGATGAGTAAATTATGCATGGACTGTCAGGAGGAAAAAGAAATCCAAAATAGAAAGAAAAATGGAAACTGGGCCATGAGAGGAATGTCTCATCAGCATGGTTGACGAAATCTTTCTCCTGATACTTTCCTGTGGAATTGCCTTTTTGTTTGCCTGGGCATTTCGAACGCTTCCCGGGGAGCGGTGGCAGATTCTTGCCTGCCTGCCCAGCCGGAAAAGACCTGATGGTACGTGGACCGGCATTAATTTGACCTATTATGGCTTCTTTAACTCTCTGGCCTATGTGATTGCCGTAACGATATTTATTTTAATCATCGGTTCTCTGGGTATAAAGCTGTATTGCGCCCTGACCGTGATTTTGCCGGTTTTGACGATCGGCATGTGGACCTCACGTTACATTGCCCGATGGGTGGAAAAAAAACCTTCCACATTTTCCGTCGGAGCCGCATCCTTTGTCTGCATTATCATTGCGCCATGGATCATCCTCCTGGTCAATATGACGGCAGGCAAATGGCTGATGTTTTATCTCCCGATGATCGAGACGATGGCGGCCATGATGATTGCCTATGCTTTCGGGGAAGGGATCGGACGACTGGCCTGTATAAGTTTTGGCTGTTGCTACGGGAAGCCGCTATCCGAGTGCCATGCGTTGATTAAACAAATTTTTGGGCGGAGTCATTTTGTGTTTCAGGGTAAGACCAAGAAAATCCATTATGAAAGCCAACTGGAAGGCCGGCCGGTTGTCCCTGTTCAGGCGCTGACGGCTGTTCTTTACACAGGGGCCGGGATTTTGAGCTTCTACCTGTTTTTAAAAGGATTTTCCAGGGCAGCTTTGCTGCTGCCACTGCTGGTGTCTCAGAGCTGGCGTTTTACTTCCGAATTCTTTCGCGCGGACTACCGCGGGGAAAGTACCGTTTCTGCTTATCAGATCATGTCTTTACTGGCGATGGGATATATCCTGTTGCTTGTGTTCGCTTATGCTCAACCACGGCGCGTAACACCGACTTTGATGACAGGACTTCAATCGTTGTGGGATCCCGGATTCATTATTTTCCTCCTGGTCTTAGGGATCGTTTCTTTTGTGTATACAGGCAAAAGTGAAACTACTAATTGTACCATTGACATCCAGGTTGTTGCGAACAATACATAGAGCTGCCCATTTTATCCCATTGTTCCTTATGCATTTTTATCTTTCTTAGACCTTTCCCAGATGCCGTTTTTTTAGTAACTTGAGGACTTGACACGGTTTGGGAACTGTGTTTGTTAATAAACATAATTCAAATATTGTTTTTGTTCATTCATCTGGCTGTCATCACATTGTAACATTGGTATATTATATTTCACTCAAATTAAAATTGAGGAGGAACATATGTCCAATATGATTAAGAAAGCAGCCTTGGGGCTAGTAATGTTGTGCCTGACAGCGGGGACGGCTCTGGCTGCCGACTCCATTGTAATCAAGGGGTCCACCACTGTTCTGCCGGTGGCGCAGGGTACCCTGGAAGCTTTTATGAAAGCCAATCCCGGTGTGCAGATGTCGCTTTCCGGTGGCGGGTCCGGTGAAGGCATTAAAGCACTGATCGACAAAACAACTGATATCGCAACATCGTCACGCGAAATCAAAGACAAGGAAGTCGAACTGGCCAAAACCAAGGGTGTCAATCCGGTTGCCCATGTTGTAGCATTCGATGCGATTATCCCTGTAGTCCATCCTAAAAACAAAGTCTCCAATCTGTCCATTGATCAGCTGAGTCAGATTTATCAGGGGAACATCACCAATTGGAAAGAAGTGGGGGGAGACGATTTGAAGATTGTGGTCATTTCCCGGGACTCATCATCCGGCACGTTTGAATCCTGGGACCATTTTGTGATGAAAAAAGCGAAAGTGACTCCTAGGGCCCAGATGCTGGCCTCCAATGGTGCGCTGGTCACCGCTGTGGCTAAAAACAAGTATGCGATTGCCTATCTTGGCATTGGTTACGTCAACAAAAGCGTTAAACCTCTTCAGGTCAATGGCATCACAGCAAGTGTGCAGACGGCCATGTCCAAGGAGTATCCTTTCTCCCGCGAACTATACATGTATACCAACGGTGAACCGCAGGGCGCGATGGCCAAATATCTTGCTTTTGTGAAATCCGTCGAAGGCCAGAAGATTGTGGCTAAAGAAGGTTTTGTCCCCCTGGTCGAAGTAAAGAAAACGGGCGCAAAGAAGAAGTAAACCCCTTTGCTGTTTTTGATGATTTCGCTGAAGGAAAAAACATGCTAGTCTATTCCTTCAGCGAAATGTTTTTATTGGACAAAAAACGAATCGATTGTAAATGTCCGAGGATGCATGAATCGGCAGACCAAAGAAATTATCATCAAGTACATTTTTCTGCTTTTTGCCCTGGTGTCCGTCATTGTGCTGGGGTTGATTGTCTTTTCCCTCTTCCGTGAAGGTTTGCCTCTCTTCACAGAGGTATCGGTCAAGGATTTCCTTTTCGGGATGGAGTGGTATCCCACTTACGATCCCCCGTCTTTCGGTATTTTCCCGCTGATTGTCGGCTCTTTGATCGTCACGCTGCTTGCCACGTTTATTGCCGTACCGCTGGGTGTGATGGCCGCCATTTATATTTCAGAAATCGCGCCCCAGGCAATCAAAGAGACGCTCAAGTCGGTCATCGAACTTTTGGCCGGCCTGCCGTCTGTTGTTCTGGGTTTTTTCGGGATGGTGATCGTTGCCCCCTGGATGCAGGAAACATTTGATCTTCCTACAGGTCTGAATATTGTCAATGCATCGGTGATTCTGGCCATTATGGCGATCCCGACCATATCGAGTATTTCCGAGGACGCCCTCTACGCCGTACCGCGCGAATTCAAGGATGCCTCTTACGCATTGGGTGCGACAAAATTTGAAACCATCGTCAAAGTGATTCTACCCGCCGCGATGTCCGGCATTTCCACCGCGGTCATGCTGGGGATGGCCCGGGCCATTGGCGAAACCATGGTGGTCCTGATGGTGGCAGGTGGTGCGGCGGCTATTCCGGAGAGTCTGTTTGACTCGGTGCGTCCGATGCCGGCGAGCATCGCTGCCGAAATGGGTGAAACACCCTATCGCAGCTCGCACTATTCCGCACTGTTCGCTATCGGCATTGTTTTATTCTGTCTGACGCTGGCTTTCAATTTAATTGCTGATTACGTGTCGCACAAATTTCGCCAGATTGGTTCGGGAACGCTTTAAATGGTATGCATATGCAATCATCAAAAAATAATTCCATGAAGTGGCGCTACCTGAAACAGCATATTTTTTTCGGGATGGTTCGGGCATCGGCACTGATTATTACTCTGGCCCTGGGGGGCATTGTTTTTTATATCGTTTACAACGGCATCGGTGCCATCAGCTGGGAGTTCATCACCAAACAGCCCACGCATTCCATGACGAAAGGCGGCATCATGCCTGCTATTCTGGGCACGATTTACTTGACCATCGGCGCGATTGCCATCGGGTTGCCCCTGGGTATCGCGTCGGCGATATATCTTACGGAATATGCAAAACAGGGCAGGATTGTCCGTCTGATCAAGGTTGGCATCAACTGTCTGGCGGGTGTCCCTTCAGTTGTCTTTGGATTGTTCGGTTTAGGTTTTTTTGTTATTTTTCTTAAATTCGGATCAAGCATTCTGTCCGGTTCTTTGACGTTAGGATTTCTGATCTTGCCGACAATTATCGGCGCGTCAGAGGAAGCCCTCAAAGCGGTGCCGCAGACCTTTCGTGAAGCGTCCTTGTCTCTAGGGGTTTCCAAATGGCAGACGACCTATCGGATCGTTTTACCCAACGCCCTGCCCGGTATTCTGACCGGTTCCATATTGGGAGTAGGCAGGGCAGCGGGCGAGACAGCCCCGATTATGTTTACGGCTGCCGCCTATTTCACGGCAAAACTCCCGGGATCGATCTTTGATGAGGTCATGGCGCTGCCATATCATATCTACGTTCTGGCAACGGCGGGAACCAATATCGAAGCCACCCGTCCCATCCAGTTCGGTACCGTGCTGGTGCTGGTGGCGGTCGTTTTGGGGATTGATTTGATCGCGATTATCATTCGCGGCTATATGAGACGAAATAAAAGGTGGTAGCAATGGAGTCAAATGCGATAATTTCCATCAATAGAGTGAACTTCTATTACGGTGCCGTGCGCGCTCTGACGGACATCTCAATGAAATTCAGAAAAAACAAAGTAACGGCGCTCATCGGTCCGTCGGGGTGCGGAAAGTCAACGCTGCTTCGGCTTTTGAACCGCATGAATGATCTGATTGACGGCACAAGGGTGGAAGGAGAGATTCTTTTTGAAGGTCAAAATATTTACGCACCCGATGTAGACCCGGTGGAAATCCGCCGAAAGATCGGAATGGTGTTTCAGAAACCCAATCCTTTTCCCAAAACGATTTATAACAATATCGCCTATGGCCCGAAGCTGACCGGCGTGAATGCCGGTGATCTGGACGCACTTGTAGAACAGAGTTTGAAACAGGCGGTGCTCTGGGACGAGGTAAAAGATATTATGAGCAAATCAGCCATGAATCTTTCGGGCGGCCAGCAGCAGCGGCTCTGCATTGCCCGTGCGCTGGCGATGAAACCCGATATCCTGCTCATGGATGAGCCGACTTCAGCTCTTGATCCCATTTCCACCGCCAAAATAGAGGAGCTGATCGAAGAGCTGAAAAAAGACTATACAATCATCATTGTTACTCATAATATGCAGCAGGCGGCGCGTATCTCAGATGAAACCGCTTTCTTTTACATCGGGAACTTGATTGAATATAACAAAACGGAGAAAATTTTCACGAAACCCGAAGTCAAACAGACGGAGGATTATATTACAGGCAGATTCGGGTAAGTATTTACTGGAGGGTTAATGATGGAAGAAAAGCGACACACCAGTTTGCACTATGAAAAAGAGCTGCAGGCGATCAAGGACGGCATTATTTATCTCGGGGCGCTGACTGAAACCGCCATCCGCAAGGCAATGAAGTCCCTTTCCGACCGTGATACGGAACTGGCCCGCAGTGTTATCCGGGATGATGATGAAATTGATCGTCTGGATACCGATCTTGAAGAGCGCTGTATCAAGATTCTGGCGCTTCGCCAGCCCACGGCGATTGATCTGCGTTTTATCACGACGGCCATTAAAATTACCGGCCACCTGGAGCGCATAGGGGATATGGCTGTGAATATTGCCGAAAAGGCCATGCAGCTTAATGAAGAGCCGCAACTCAAACCTTATATCGACCTGCCGCGTATGGCTGATCTGGTTGGAGGCATGATTAAAGATTCTCTGGACAGTTTTGTGAAAAGTGATCTGGATCAGGCGGAAAAAGTCCGGCGGGTGGAACAGGTCATTGATGACCTCAATGAACAGATATTCCGCGAACTCCTGACATTCATGATGGAGGATTCCAAAAACATTCACCGGGCCCTGCTGGTCATGCAGGTTTCCAAAAATATGGAGCGGATTGCCGATCACGCCAAGGGAATCGCCGATATGGTCACCTACATGGTAACCGGCGAATGTGTGCGGCATCGGACCTGTAATATGCTGGAGTAAGGAGATCGTGTGAAGCGTAATCTGTTTCTGAAAATATTATTTTCCTATCTGGTGATTATCAGCCTGTCTTTCTTTGTTCTGGATCTGCTGGTCAAAGATAAGGTGGATGAAATTATTACAGCCAGAATCGAACAGGAACTGATGCATTACGCCGAACTTGTCGATCTGAACACGGCGCAGGCCATATCCGGGCATCTTCAGGTCATCAGCAAGATCTCACAGTCCCGCGTGACCCTCGTGAACGCGCAGGGTGTTGTCTTTGCCGATTCGGAAAAAGAAATTACCGGGCTGGAGAATCACCTTTACCGTCCGGAGATCCAGAGTGCCAGACTGCGGGGGACAGGCAGAGCCGTCCGCTACAGTAGCACGCTGGGCGTGGATATGCTTTACGTGGCCGTCGTCATTAAAGACAGAGAAAAAATCAGCGGTTATGTCCGTCTGGCCCGTCCACTTCATGATGTGCAGAGCGCAGTCGAACAGGTTTACCAGTCCATTTTCCTGGCCATGGTCATCGGTGCAATCGTATCTTTATTGGTGGCCATGTTTTTTGCCTGGCGCTTATCCGAGCCGATTCGAACCATGGAGGAATTTACGCAGAGACTTCGGCAGGGCCTTCCCGTGGGATTTCTCAGGATGCAGACAACCGACGAAACAAAAACGTTGGCGGAAAATATCAATTATCTGGTCGAGGAGCTCCAGGACAAGATCCAACTCGCCAACGAAGAGAAAAGTAAATTGATGACCGCCCTCACCAGCATCAACGAAGGGGTCCTGATCCTGAACCGCGAGGAACGCATCGAATTTCTCAGCCCATCGCTGGCGGGTATTCTATCGGGGCAGTACGAGGACTTTCTCGGCAAGACGCTTTTGGAATCTTTCCGCAATGTCGAGCTGCAAAACGCATTTCAGAGTTTTAAGAACACAAAGACCGGTGCGTCGAGGGAAATTGCTCTGGGCGGGGCCGATCCCGTCATTATGAATGTCAGTCTTTCCGGGGTTCAGGGGCTTCCGGGTGAAGAGAAGACCATGATTGTGTTTCATGATGTGACGCGCCTGAAAAAACTCGAACGCATCCGGACGGATTTTGTTGCAAACGTTACGCATGAAATCCGCACGCCGCTTACCGCGATTATCGGTTATCTGGAAACGCTTCAGGATGGCGCGCTGGATCGTCCGCAGGATGCAAAACGATTTATCGATATCATCCTCAATCAGGCCCGGCGCCTCAACCGCCTGGTCGAAGATTTGATGACCATTTCAAAGATCGAGCTGGGGGAGGTGGCCCTTCATTTTGAAGACATCTCGCTATCGGAAATTGCAGGCAATGTGATTTCTCTTTTGGAAGCCGGTGCAGAGGTTAAGGCCATCACGATTGAAAACCATATCCCAAAGGATTTGCCTGCGGTCAAAGCGGATCGCGACAGGCTGAGCCAGGTTTTTGTCAATGTGCTTGACAACGCCGTGAAATTCACGCCGGACGGCGGACATGTTTCGATTGACTGTTTTGTTCAGGGAGAAAACCTCGTCGTTTCGATTACCGATACCGGAGGTGGTATTCCCCGGGAAGAAATCTCACGGCTGGGTGAACGCTTTTACCGTGTTGACAAGACCCGGTCCCGTGAACTGGGCGGCACGGGCCTGGGCCTTTCCATAGTCAAGCATCTGATGATAGCTCACGGCGGAAGGATGGAAATTGAAAGCCAGTTGGGTACGGGAACCAAAGTCTTATTATTTTTCCCGGTGAACAAAGGTTAGCTTGACAAGATTTTCATCCCTGCATGAGCTGTTGCCCAAGCGAAAAGGATATTTGGGCAACAGCCTGTGCAGATTTGACGTGTTTCCGCGCAAAATCCGCTTTATTTTTTCAAAACCAAAAAGTATAATTTGTGTAATTGGGAGGGTCAGAAAATGGAAAGTCAAATCGCCAAAGCCACTCATCTTCAATACCAGCCGGTTGCACTATTGTGGGCCGATGAAAAACCCGAAGGAGCCATGCAGTTTTCCGAAGGCAGGTGGGGGTGCGTGATGTGGCTGCTTGTCCATGCCGCCAAAGGGAAGCCCGCTGTAGCCGACAGAAAAACGTTTGGCTGCTTTGGCGGTGGTGTCGGGTTGGGATTCGGTAATCAGTATAAAAATTTCCCCGGCGGAGAAGAAGGATTCTGTCATTTTCTGTCTTCGGGAAATTCCACACGGCCCGGAGGCGCAGAGATTGCCGAAAAGATTAAACCTTTTATGACCAAAGAAAGTCATGAAAATTTTCTACACGGCGAACGCTACATCAAAAATCCCGAGGGAGTCCGAAAATTTATTGATGTTTTACCGATGATGGACATTCCACATGCCTTCGTTGTGTTCAAGCCATTGTCTGATGTGGATTTGTCGAAGGATAAGCCCCGGGTGGTCATCTTCCTTGTGAATCCCGATCAGATCTCCGCACTTACGGTGCTGGCCAATTATGGGCGAGGCGACAATGAAAACGTGATTATGCCCTACGCTGCAGGCTGTCAGACCATAGGCATTTATCCTTATAGCGAATTGAAATCACCCACCCCCCGCGCTGTTGTCGGGATGACGGATTTGTCTGCACGATTGTATGTCCGTAAACAGCTGGGCGATCCGCACTTCATGACTTTTTCTGTACCTTTTCATTTATTCGAAGAAATGGAACAAAATGTGCCCGGCTCTTTTCTTGAACGGCATACCTGGCAGAGTCTGTTGGCTGAAAAAAGCAATATGGACGTTTAAACGAAACTGTGTTATTTAATTATTAATGTGTGGCGTAGTTCTGCATTTGGCCACCCTATTCTTAACGATTTATGATGTTGGAATGGGATTCAAGCCGTAGGCCGAATTCAATATAACGAAATGTGAAATTGACCGTGTCTTTTTTGCGTGTAGAAAATTGACTTCCTTACTTTCCTCTACTTCATTTAAACTGTACCCGGCAATGATGCCAAGATAAAATAGAATTTAGAAATTTGTTCAATTGATGGTCGGTTTATGAGTGCTCAAGATAAAATACCTTTGGGAACGGGTAAATTTTTTCAGGAAGATGTCTTGAAAGAAACCAAGAAAGTATATGCAGGAATGCTTCTGGCCAGCAAGAATCTTTCTCTCTATCCACCAGGGCACAGCATTCCAGTTAAATCGATAAAACAGTTTCATCAAACGCTCGAAGCTTATCTTCAAAAATACGAATATTTAAGACTTGAGATTGAAAGAAACCGGATCGTTTCGTTGGATGAAGAGATTTCTTCGGAACCTCACGAAGAAGGGACGCTGCCCTTCACGCTCTTCCGCGATGGAATCAGATGGATCGAATTCAACCAGGGAATTGATCTGGAAGAAATTAAAAGTTTTCTAACGATCGTTAATCAACACATGATATTGTCATCCGAACCTGAAGGCGATATCGTGACCAACATCTGGGAAGCGCAATTCTCACACATTCAATATGATGTTGCTGATTTTTTTGTTAATGCTGACGGGGAGATGAAAGACAGCATTTCCTCTTTCAAGGCAGAGCTTGATTTAACAGAACCGGGAGAAAAGAATCTGGGTGAGAAACCGTATGACCGTCAACCGGAGATTGATCCGGTTGCACTGATCTTGAGCGAGCAGGAACAGGAACAGCTGCAGGAGATGATTCACTTTGAGGAAGAAGCCGATTTTTCATCGTATGTGAATGCACTGCTTGATATCCTTCTGCTGTATCGTGATGAAGAAAGTTTTCGAACCATTCTGGAGGTTTTATCCGAAGAATTCACCGGGACCCTTGCACGGGAAGAATTTGACATATCTCTTAAAATCGTCTGGGGACTGCGCAAGATTGTCGAACAGTACAGGAAGCAGATGCCCTGGGCAGTGCCAATCGCTGAAAACTTCTTTCAGAAAGCATCCGATGTTGATTCCCTGTCGCCTATCTTGCAGACATGGAATCACATCAATGCGGAACAGACGGATATTCTTGAACAGATTTTCAAATATTTAGACGGGCAAGCCATCCGTACACTGGCCCTTCTGCTTGCTGATGGAGCATCTCAAAGAAAAAAGCAGATTTTGTCCGATTCCATAATCGTTCTTGCCGGTAAGAATATGCGCCCGCTGGAAGATTTGCTGGATCATTCAGATGAAAAACTTGTGGACAATCTGATTCCTATCATTGTTCAACTGGAGAAGGAAAAATCCCTGCACTATCTGATGAAACTATTACACAGGGATTCGTCACTTATTCGTGAAAAGGCGATCAGGGAGATTATGGATCGTGGCCTTGTCCCGCTCAGGGAGGTTTTTGAGTGGATTGATGATCCCGATGAGGTTGTCCGCCGTCTGGTGATGAGGCAATTGGGGAAAAAACGCGACAGTGTAATAGAAGCGCTGTTTCTGGCGTACCTCGGAAACACAACTTTTCAAAAAGATCAGGCCGATCACGTCATGGTTTGTTTCAAAACGCTGGGCCGCTGCGGGTCTTTGCGTTCTATTCCTTATCTTCGTGAGATACTGTTGAACCGCAAATGGCTGCCTGGATTTTGGAGGGCACTGTATCGAAGAGGCGCAGTCGTTGCGCTGGAAGCTTTATCGATACCTGAATCAGAACAACTGCTGGATAAGGCCCGCCGGTCACTGCATCCAAGCCTGCGAATCGTTTTCAGGGATCTCAGTAGGGAAAATCAGAAAAAAAAGGGAGACCGGTAACCATGGCTGATTTTCAGTCCACATTGGCGCGCTCCGGTCAGGAATTCTTGAAGTTCCTGTACCGTTTGATTAATACCGTTCGCATCTATCGGGACAATAACCATTTGATCAGAAAGGGAGTCGGGGAATTAAAGGGAGTGATGGATTCCCTGAGCGGAGGCGATGATATCAGCGTTCATCTCTGGCGTGGAAGGTTTCATATCCGTGGGGAACGGCTTCAATATCGAAGAGACCTGTCCAGCATCATCAACGGAATGGTGGCATTTTTTACCCAAAGGACCATTGGACAGATTATATTTTTTAATGCTTCCAAAAATGTATCGACCGAGGATTTTGTTGCTGTTATCCGTCTGCTTAATGATTCGGTAATGTCTGCTGATCCACCCGCCTGGTTTGAAGAGAAAATACTGGAGCATGGATTTTCATGGGTTCAGGTGATTCGCAAGCAGGATGAAGAATTGTCGGTTAAGGCAGTGAGTCTGGAAGATGAGCGCTATGAGAAAGCCCGGAGCACTTATATTCATGCTGTGGATACCGTGCGGGAAGTGGCGCAAAAAGCATGCAAGGGAATTGTGGGGGTTCGGAAGACAAGACGTCTGGCTCAGAACATTGTTGATCTGGTCAGGGAAGACAATTCTTTGATGCTCGGGCTGGCGTCCATAAAAGACTACGATGATTACACCTACACGCATTCTGTCAATGTTGCCCTGCTGGCGACATGCCTGGGCAGGCAGATAAACATGTCCGATATCTCCCTCGAATATCTTTCGGTTTGCGGCCTTTTGCACGATTTAGGGAAAGTGGGTGTTTCGAAGGATGTTTTGCATAAGCAGGGAGAGCTCAGCATGGGGGAATGGGATCAAATGAAGGCGCATCCCCTGATCGGTGTCAGGAAAATTCTCAGGCTGAATGCGCCTCACAAATTGCGATCGAGGATTATCCTTGGTCCTTTTGAGCACCACCTCAATCCTGATATGAGTGGTTATCCCAGGACGATCTTTATGGATAAGATAAGTCTCATCGGGAAAATTCTTCGTATTTCCGATGTTTACGAAGCCCTAACCGCACAGAGAGCCTATCGTGCCAGAGCTTACGCTCCGGATGAAGCCCTGAGAAAAATGTGGAGCGAAAGGGGGCAGAAATTTGATCCGATTTTATTGAAGAGTTTTATCCGGATGATGGGGATTTATCCTGTCGGTTCGATGGTGGAACTGAGCGACGGAAATTTTGCTCTGATAATGGACTATCCCGAAGAATCCCGGAATGACCTGCCACTTGTCCTGCTTCTGGTGAACGACGGTAAAGGCAACCTGATCCGGGGTGACATGGTCTACCTTGCGGATCAGGTCGCGAAGGGCGGTTCACCTTCCTTGAATGTTGTTCGCGGTATCGAGCCCACGCGTTTTGGAATTCAGGCTGCCGAGTTTTTCCTGCATGAAAAGTGATCTTGTCGGATTTTTTTATAAAAAGATAAAGGTTTCTGATTATTTTGAGGATATGGTTACAACGATAATATAAAATAACAGGGTTTATTTGAAAGGAGATGGAGATGAATTATTTATTACAGCCAAAAAAGTACCAGAGTCTCATGGCCGACGAAGGCTCAAAGGCCATTATGAACAAAACCATTGCCTTCTTTGAGAAGATGGGCAAAACGAGACTCCTCGATGACTACAACAAGAAGGTCTGGTACCGTGAGTTTATCGATTTCATCGGTAAAGAACAAATCTTCGCTAAACTCCTCACGCCCAGTCAGTATGCCGGGGGTGACCCTGATGCCCGCTGGGACACGGCACGTAACAGTGAATACAGCGAATTGCTGGCTTTTTACGGTCTGGGCTACTGGTACTGTTTCCAGGTCACCATTCTGGGATTGGGGCCCATCTGGATGAGTCCCAATGAGAAGGCCAAGAAAAAGGCTGCCGATTTGCTCAAAAAAGGAGCAATCTTTGCCTTTGGTCTGTCCGAAAAAACACATGGTGCTGATATTTACTCTACAGAGACCAACTTGACACCCAAGTCTGATGGTACCTGGGTAGCCAATGGAGAAAAATATTACATCGGCAACGGCAATGAAGCCGAGATGGTCTCGACTCTTGGCAAGATCAAGGACGGCACGGATGACTACACTTTCTTTGTTACCAACTATCTCAACAAGGCCTATGAGCTAAAGAAAAACGTCATCTCCCACCAGGAGTATGTATCCAACTTCGCGCTGCATGATTACCCAATCACCGAAGATGATATTCTCTCCCGGGGGGCCCATGCGTGGGATTCCGCTCTGAACACCGTCAACGTCGGCAAGTTCAACATCGGACCGGCATCCATCGGCATTGCCGAGCACTGCTTCTATGAGGCCATCACGCACGCTTCCAACCGTATCCTCTATGGCTTGAAGGTAACGGACATGCCGCATGTGCGCAAAAACTTCATGGATGCCTGGCTCAGGCTGCTGGGAATGAAAATCTATCAGCGACGCGCAACCGACTACTTCCGGGGCGCGGGTGAAAACGACCGC
>JAQVLL010000236.1 GCA_028704195.1 Smithellaceae bacterium | reverse complement strand
CGGCCAATGGAAAGAGCATCCGCAAGTCGCTTGAGCCGTTTACCAGCGGCAGTATTGAAGATGTCGTCCTGCTTGGTATGGGAGGATCGAGCCTGTCGGTGGAGGTATTTAATAATATATTCGGAAGCGCGCCGGGTTTTCCCAGGTTGCAGATTCTGGACACAACCGATCCGCAAATCATTCATGGTGTGGCTGAAAAGCTCAACCTGGCAAAAACGCTGTTTATTGTTTCTTCAAAATCGGGATCGACCCTGGAAATCATCTCTCTTTTTCATTATTTTTATAACTTAACTGCGGAAACACCGGGATTGTCGGCCAATGAACATTTCATGTTTATCACCGATGAGGGAAGTCCGATGCTTGAGCAGGCATGGCGGCTGCAGCTTCCCTACGTCTTTTCCAACAATCCCAATATCGGCGGCCGTTATTCGGCGCTTTCCCTGGTGGGCATGATCCCGGCGGCGTTGATTGGTGTTCAAATCGAAAAACTTCTGCAAAATGCCGCAACTGTGGCAAGTCAGGAAAAAGCGGATTTCTTTTCCGGCAAAGGCGACTCGACGGGTTGTTTTTTAGGCGCCGCTCTGGGAACACTGGCGGAGTATGGCCGCGACAAGCTCACCCTGATTCTTCCCCCTTCCTGGGAATCCTTTGGTGACTGGTTGGAGCAACTGATCGCGGAAAGTACCGGCAAAGAGGGCAAAGGGATTCTTCCGGTTTTGAACGAACCGCAGCTGGACGTCAGCACCTATGGGAAAGACCGTGCCTTTGTGATTTTTGATCATAACGAGGACGAATGGAGCTCCTGGATAACCCGGCTGGCAAGTGCCGGACACCCCGTTTTGAAAATTCGGATTAACGGTTTTTATGATCTGGGCGGCCAGATGTTTCTGTGGGAAATGGCAACGGCTGTCGCCGCCCACATTATGGGCATTAACCCGTTTGATCAGCCGGATGTGGAAGCGACCAAAAAGCACACGAAACGAATGATTGCGCAATATAAAAGCGATCAGACGTGGCCGGAGGCACAGCCGTCACTGACCGACGGCGACTGTGAAATTTATGGGGACATTGCCGGATCAACCATCTCCGCCGTTGTGACAAATTTTCTTTCGTCATCATCGCAAAATGCTTATGTGGGGCTGCAGGTTTATTTGAGCCCGTCACCGGAAATCAATCAAGCGCTGGACGCGTTGCGGACGGCAATTACACGTCAATACGGGTTGGTTGTAACGGTCGGCTACGGACCGCGCTATCTGCATTCGACCGGTCAGCTGCACAAGGGCGATACCGGCCACGGCATGTTTATTCAACTGACCGGTGCAAATAAGCTCGATGTTGAGATCCCTGATGCTCTTTGCCAGCGGGGTTCCTCACTGACGTTTGGCCAGCTCAAAGCCGCGCAGGGGGAAGCGGACAGGCTTGCGCTGATGGATAAGGGCCGAAAGATTATCCGACTCCACTGGGCAAGAGATGCAGCGGCCGGATTGAAAAATCTTGCTGAAAATCTTTAGCAGGTTTCCATCATCGCGCTTCCGTGATCACGCGGAGAATTTCCGGCGCGTGCCGTTCAGACGGAGCGGGAATCGCCTTGGGGTAGCCCAGAATGATCGGCGCCACAATCCGGTAATTGTCGCCAAGCCCCAGTTCAGCCCTTAATTGGGGATCACGAATATTTGCACCCAGCGCCACCCAGCAGGTGCCCATTCCACGCGACGCCGCCGAAAACATGATGTAGCTTGCCGCAAGTGCCGCGTCCACGTCCAGAGAACCAACCGACTTTGCTCCGGTGATATAAATCAGGCAGGGGGCATTGTAAAACACATTGAAATTCTCGTCTTGAAGCATAGAAACATATTCGGTCTTGAGGTTGATGGTTCCGTTGTTGTGATCACGAAGAAGATTGGTCTTGCTCTCGTCGGACAGGTTCCTCATGGCCTTACGGCATTGCACCACGACAAACCGGCATGGCTGATTGTTGCTGGCAGATGGTGCGAGGGTGGATTCCTTAAGAATTTCTTCAACAACTTTCATGGGAACCTCTTTGTCCTCGAAATCCCTGATAGCTCTTCTTTTCTGCAAAAGCTCGGAAAATTTCATCATGGCAGATCCTCCTTTCATTCGTCTATGAAGGTAAAAACAGGGAAATTAATGATATTATCGCGGACTGGAACATATTGATGACAGGGGTGAGCGCACCTGTAAGCAAAAGACCCAGCACGATAAAAAAACCAAAAGGTTCGATTTGATACATCACCCGGTTGAACGACTCCGGTGTGAATCCCATTAGAATTTTTGATCCGTCCAGCGGCGGAATCGGGATCAGATTGAAAGCCGCCAGCAGGATGTTGATGTAGGCCAGTAAATAAAGCACCTGATACATCATGCTGCCCGGGTCGGGCGACATCAGCCGCACACCAACAGGGCGCAAAAAGCGATTATGATGTTGGCTGCCGCACCCGCCGCCGATACCAGGATCAAACCCTTGCGCCTTTGCGCCAAGGGAATATTTTCCAGGTTGATCGGGACCGGTTTGGCCCATCCGAAACCAATCACCAGAAGCATCAGCGAACCTATGGGGTCTATATGTTTGACCGGATTGAGCGTCAGCCTGCCCAGCCATTTGGCCGTTTCGTCACCCATTTTATAAGCCACCCAGCCATGTGCCACTTCATGAAAAATAACGGAATATAAAAGAAGCACGGCAAGCATCATGAATGCTGCCGGATCACTCAATAATAAACTGATTAACCCCATAACAGTTTATGACCATCTCTTTCCAGAACCTCGCGGAACAGCTTCAGATCATTTGCATTCCGAAGACGGTGGCGAACAACTCTCACAGGCGGACCTGTCGTTCAGTTCCGTGATTTTTTCTTTTTCGGTTTTTTCAGCAGATCCCTGAACGTGCCCATGGTTTTTGGGGCTTTGGGCATGAATTTCTGATAGTCCTCCCCATCTTCCGATGGGGATTCATTTTCGCCGCGGTTTGACGCCAGGTCCAGCGATATTTTCTTGTTCTCTCGGTCAATCTTTTCGATCTTCACCTCGATTTCCCGATCCCGGGACAAGACATCCTGGGCATGCTTGATTTTTTTCCCCTTGCCCAGTTTGGAGATATGCAGCAGTCCGTCAACCCCTGCTTCCAGCGTGATGAACGCCCCAAAGTCTGTCAGGCGGGACACTTTACCCCTGTAAATGCCACCCTCGATGTAATTGCGGACAACCTCATCCCACGGATCGGGCAGGGTGTCTTTGAATGACAGTGTTATGCGGTCTTTTTCCCAATCAAGACCGATGATGACCGTTTCAACGGTATCGCCCGGTTTATAGAGAGACTGGGTGTTTTCCACTCTGCCCCAGGTCATTTCCGAAACCGGCAGCAGCGCCTGTATGCCGCCGATATCGACAAAGGCACCGAAGTCCCGCACCGAGGTCACGATGCCGTGCACAATCATTCCTTTTTGCAAAGACAGTTTCAGTTTGGCGATTCTTTCCTGGTCGATTTTTTCCAGCAGCGGACGGCGCGATAAAATAATGTTGCGGCCTTTTTCTTCATACTCTATGATAATAAAATCGAATTTTTTACCGACGTAATTACCGGCATTTTCGATTCTTCGCCTGTCCATTTGAGAATAGGGACAAAAACCGTTCGTGTTTTCGCTGATTTTAACGGAAAAACCGCCTTTAATTTCCTTTTCGACGAGGGCTTCCACGGGAATCGCGTTTTGATAAGCGTTGAGCAGAAAATCATCTACACTTTTTCGCGACGTCAGTTTGGTGGTAAAGAGTCTTTCGCTGTGGCGCGAAGAGAGGAAGAAGGCGGTGACTGTGTCGCCTTCCTGAACCGTCAGAAGGCCCTCATCGTCCAGAAATTCCTTTTTGTCTATATAGCCCTCGCTTTTTGCGCCCAGATCAATGAAAATCCACTCCGGGGAGATTTTGACAATGGTTGCCTCGACTTTTTCTCCCACGGAATAACGTTTGGGGGTGGCGTACGATTCCTCAAACAGTTCGGCAAAAGTTTTTGTATCGTCCATGGTCTGTGTCCCTTTATTTTTTTATTTAAGAGACTTCTTTTAGGCCAAAGGAATCAGGAAAGAGTGCTTCAGTTCAAGGCATTCCTGCCTCATAAACAGGTATTTTTCAGTCTCTGCCATATGAATATCACGAAAAGGGTTTTTTGTCCTTCATAAAATGATGAAGGGGCAGGCAATCATTTTATTAAAAAACTCTGGATTAATTCAAAAATATGTATTATGGATTATTATCCAAATATCCAAGGAGTTAAGTAACGTATGCGTTTTGAAATTTCCCGCGGCGGCAGCGGGCTGACTTATGAAATCCGCAATCT
>JAQVLL010000235.1:1560-4357 GCA_028704195.1 Smithellaceae bacterium | reverse complement strand
GTGGCGAGCGGCTCGTGTAAATCAAAGCAGACGGTGGATGATGAACTGAGCATCTGAAAAACCTGCGCGGCAACCGGGAAAGGAAGTGCAATTATTCAGGCAGATCGTTTACAGGCGCTGGATGTTTTTCGCGGCCTTACCATTGCACTGATGATTCTTGTCAATACCCCCGGCAGCTGGTCGTGTGTGTTTGAGCCTCTTCGGCATGCCAAGTGGCATGGCTGCACGCCTGCGGATCTGGTGTTTCCGTTTTTTCTCTTCATTACGGGCGCGGCCATGAGGTATTCCTTTAAAAAATATGACTACCGCTTGTCTCGGGGCGTCATTGTAAAGGTGCTGAAACGGGTTTTGCTGATCTTCCTGATCGGTCTGGCACTCAATTTTTTCCCCTTCCAGGCTGGAATGGACGAGCTGCGCATTATGGGCGTCCTTCAGCGGATCGCTTTAGCCTACGGCGTTGCCGCTTTCATTTGTCTCTATACGGGCCGGTTAAAACTGTTTTTTGTGTCGTTTCTGTTGCTGATTGGCTACTGGCTTTTGCTGATCATTTTCGATCATGGGAATCCGTATTCGCTTCAGAGCAATATTATCCGGTTTGTTGATCTTGCTGTCCTGGGTGAAAACCATATGTGGCACGGGAAGGTCCTTCCGTTTGAACCTGAAGGAATCCTGAGCACGCTGCCCGCGGTTGTATCCGTGCTGTCGGGATACCTGGCGGGAAGTTGCATTCAATCTCAGACGGATCTCGTGAAGGGCGCGTATAGAATGTTGATTGCGGGAATCGTAGCGATTGTTGCCGGTATGGCATGGGGGTGGGTATTCCCGATCAACAAATATCTCTGGAGCAGTTCATATGTCCTATACACGTCGGGATGGGCGATGATGATTCTGTCCGTGTTTGTGTACATGATCGATGCGAGAGGATACCGAAGATGGAGCAAGCCGTTTTATGTTTTGGGCCTGAATCCGTTGTTTATTTATGTTCTCTCCATTGTCTGGGTTAAAATTTTGCTGTATTTAGTTAAAATCACAAAAGCTGACGGGTCAGTCATCAGCGGCTATCAATGGATGTTCAGTGAAGGATTCCTGCCGTTAGCCGGATGTTACGGCGGTTCGCTTTTATTCGCTGCGGTGAATGTTGCGTTGCTCTGGATGATAGCGCTGCTCCTGTACAGGAGAAAAATATTCGTGTCTCTTTGAAGGACAGGAAATCCGTACCTCTCGTGACGGCCCTTTCTTGCCAGATGGTTGAAGGTAAGTTTGCCGGACGGAGCGCTTTCATGTGAAGCGGTTACCGATCGTGGTGTCGGCAGGACACTTCTTTCATTGACATCCAAAATAGTTTTTCCTATAATTACGTCATGCAAGACAGGTTAGAGTCTCAACAGGAGAAACCTCTTATGTTTTGTCCAAAGTGCGGGGTGAAAAGCGAGGAAGGAGCCAGATTCTGCACAGGTTGCGGAGCACCACTGGCAGCAGGGTCAACAGATACCGGAAAACAACAGTTTCAACAGTATCCTTCCACTGACAGTCAATCTCCATTTCAACAGCCGCAGTCGAAAAAGAAAAAGGGATGCCTGATAGCAGCGGGTGTTGCCGCTTTTCTGCTTTTGTTGCTGATCATCCTGGCCGTCATGAACGGAGGGGAAATCAGCTTCACTACGGCGCATTTCTCCGAGGTCTACATGGCATCTAAAATCAATCCGGAAACCTCGGAACCGGTGATTAAAACGGATGTGTTCCCGAAACAGTCAACAACAAAGATATATGCCGTTGCCCTGGTGAAGAATATCCCCGGAGATACCAAGCTTTCAGCAGTCTGGTATCATATTCCCACCGGATCCAGTCTGAGGACCGAAAATGATGTTGTCACCGACAAGGACATGTGGATTAATTTCAGCCTTTCCAATCCGCGCGGATTTGTGGCCGGTGAGTATAAGGTCGATATGATGATTAACGGCAAAGTGGAAAAAACGCTGCACTTTAAAGTTGAATGAAAGCGGGATCTGCCCAAGGTATTTTCCTCGTCAGCGGATGAAATTGCACCGGGTCAGCGTCCGGTGATGAAGTCGGGACACCTTTTTTTTTCGGGTGCCAAACGGCAGGCTTTATAGTCGGGATTCATCAGGGAAAGTCTCTGGAGAAAAAAAACCGGGAATGAGCAATAAAAAAGATGGATTTTTTTTATAAGAAGAGATAGATTTAAATAAATGTGGTTTTAAAAAAACTTTAAAGGGGTGTGCAATGAACAGAGCAGAGTTGATCGACGAAGTGGCAAAGGTAACAAGCACCAAGAAAGAGGCCGATGAAGCAGTAGGCGCGATATTGGCAGCAATCAAAAAAGCACTCAAGAAGGGCGACAGTGTTACGCTGGTGGGATTTGGTACCTTCTCCGTCAGCAAGAGGAAGGCCCGCAAAGGCAGAAACCCCCAGACAGGTGAAGCCATTAAGATCGCCGCCAAGAAGGTTCCGGTTTTCAAAGCCGGCAAGGGATTGAAGGATGCAGTAAAATAGGTCGTATTTTGTATTTTTACTTCATTAAAAAAGGCCGCTTCGTTTTGGTTACGAGTCGGCCTTTTTTATTACCAATCCAGAAGATCGTTTTTTTGTCTATTTGTAGAGTTCTTCAATCCTGCCCATTAAATTATCCAGGACAACTTTACGCTTGAGTTTCATCGTCTGAGTCAGCGTGCCGTTATCGAGAGTGAATGGTTCGGAAAGAAGCAGAAACTTTTTAGGAATCTCGTAGCCGCCGAACTTGCCCGTGAGTTGAGCGGGAATGGTTTCGCTGATCATG
>JAQVLL010000235.1:0-1550 GCA_028704195.1 Smithellaceae bacterium | reverse complement strand
ATCATGTCGATAATGTCCTGACGTTCGACCAGGGTTTTAATGTCTGCCGGCAATCCTTTTTCTTTGGCATAACGCAGAAGAACATCAAAATCCGGTACGACAATACAAATGTTATAGGGTCGGTTGAGGCCGTAAACGACGGCCTGCTGGACAAACGGCACGAGGCAGATTTCTTCTTCCAGCGAGACCGGGAAGACAAACTTCCCGTTTTCCAGCTTGTACTGTTCCTTGATGCGGCCGGTAATGTAGAGGAATCCGTCATTATCCAGGCGTCCGCGGTCACCCGTGCGGAAACCGCCGTCGGGTGTCATGGTGGCCTTTGTGTCTTCCGGCCGGTTATGATAACCTTTCATGACGTTGGGGCCGTAAACGACAATTTCACCGTCCGTTGCGCCTTCTTCAACCACGGAAGAATCGATGACGACCTTGACCTTATCAATGATCTTGCCGACACTGCCGAGTCTATAGTCAAAGGACGCATTCATCGAGATTCCCGGTGATGTTTCCGTCAGACCGTAGCAATCATAGATGGGAACCCCAATATCAAAGAAGAACTTGCCGATTTCGGGATTCATGGCCGCGCTGCCGGTCATGGACCCCAGCAATCTCCCGCCCAGACGCTCCCTGATTTTCGCAAAAACAATTTTATCCGCCAGTTTGAATTTAAGATTAGTCACAAAGTCGGATTTTCCGCGTTCCGCCAGCTCCCGCCGTTTCTTGGCCGCTTCGATGCCCATCACAAACAGGGCTTTGGCCAGTCCCCCCTCCTGGTTCATTTTGTCCCACAGGCCGGCATAAATCCGGTTGAAGACGGTGGGCACCGCGATCAGGAAGGTGGGTTTGATCGCAACAATGTCATTGACAATAGTTTTTGCGCTTTCCGCGAGACCCATCGCGCCGCCCAGGCGGATGATGGCGAACAGCTCTGCCGTCTGTCCGAAAGAATGCGCCCATGGCAGAATGGTCAGGGAGATTACTTCATTCTCCAGAAGTTCGGGATACATCTTGAGGCCTGCAAGAGCATTGCTGGTGAAATTCATGTGACACAGCAAAACACCTTTGGGGTTGCCGGTTGTCCCTGATGTGTAGATGAGTTCGGCGATGTCGTCCGGAGCCGGGCTCAAGGCAGCTACAGGCTTGGTGGCTCCCTTTTTTTCGAGTGCGGCCATCGAATTCTCACCTTCCGCTTCGATGATAAAAATATGTTTGAGCGTGGGGATCTCTTTTGGGAAATTCTTAATTTTTTCGTACACGTCCGGTTTGGAGACAAAAAGGACCTGGATCTGGCTGTCGGTGATGACGTATTTCCAGAGGTGCACAAGTTCGGCTTCATACATGGGAACGAAACGGGCATTGCGTCCCCAGGAAGCAAAAGACACAACAGGCCATTCCAGCCGGTTGTTGCCGATGAAACCAACGACAGCATCTTTACCGATGCCAAGCTGGGCAAGACCGGCTCGAAGATTGTTGATGCGCGTTCCTATTTCTTTATACGTCACCCATTCGTAAACACCGTTTTTATTTTTTGTGCCGAAGAGTCTCCTGTCGGC
>JAQVLL010000234.1 GCA_028704195.1 Smithellaceae bacterium | reverse complement strand
CAGTCGGCGCAGACCAGGAAGGTGTCAAATCCGCGTTTGTTGAGAAAAAGCAGGGATTGTTCTTTGCGGGCAAGCGTTTCGGCAATGGCCAGGATCATCGTGTCCGAAAGGATCGGTGTTTTGCCGTGGGCTTCCTTCTGGGCTTTCATATCCACAATGTCAATTCGGGGCAGCGGCCTGTTTTGTACCCTTTGCGTCAACTCAAGAAAAGCGTATTTCCGGGTTCGGGCGTTATAGTAAGAACGGATGCCCGGAGTGGCCGATCCGAGGACAACAGCCGCTTTGTGCATTTTCGCTTTCACGACGGCCAGATCCCGGGCGTGATAGCAGAGTTTGTCGTCCTGTTTGTAAGATGCGTCGTGTTCTTCATCGACGATAATTAGCTTTAAGTTACGAAGCGGAGCGAAAAGCGCGGAGCGCGCGCCGATGACGAGATTGATCTTGCCGCGTTTGATTTGACGCCACTGATCATAGCGGACACTGCGGGCGATACCGCTGTGGATGACGGCGATTTTGTTTTCGTCGAATCGTCCGGCAATCCGGGAAATGAGCTGAGGGGTCAGGGCGATTTCCGGGACCAGATAAATGGCAGTGCCGCCATTTTTGATAACGTGCTCAATTGCGTTGAGATACACTTCTGTCTTGCCGCTTCCGGTAACGCCATGAAGGAGAATCGGGCAAAACGCGTCTGCACGGAGCCTGCTTAAGATTTCCGTCAGGGCTTTTTTCTGTTCATCATTCAGCGTGATGCTTACGGGCGTCCTGCTGATGGAAGATGTCAAGGAGGCTTTGCGGATGAATTCGGCATTTCCGACGGCCAGCACGCCTTTTTCGAGCAGTTTCCTGACTACGGCGCTTGAAGTTTTCGCGGAGGCTATCAGATCATGCAAATCCATGGGGCCGTTGTTTTTCAGAAAATCGACAACGGCCTCCTGCCGTGCCGTCATCCGCAAGTCATCAGGCAGATTGGTTTCGAGCCGTATGATTTTCTGCGTTCGGACGGCCAGGGACTTTTTCTGACGCTCGACAATTTGTACAAGACCGGCCAGGTGGAGCCCGTGCACAATCGCTGCGGCATTTTTCAGTTCAGTGTTTTTAATCAGTTGCCCAAGTGCGATTCCCTGAGGCCAGGAATGGAGAAAATCCAGAAGCTTTTCCTGCGATTTGGACAGAGCCAGACCGGCGGGCACGGGCAGGGGGAGAACCCAGAGATAATCTTTTTTTTCGGATCCTGCGGGGATCAGTTCGGCCAGGGTCTTTCCCAGAGGATAGAGACAATATTGAGAAATCCAGGAAAAAAACCGGAGATCTTCATCGTCAAAAAGCGGTTCGTCATCAAGGATTTCGGCTATGGGTTTAACCTGTTCCAAATCGCAGGAATATGTCACGGCCATGATAAAACCGGTTCGTTTTCTGCGGCCGAAGGGAACATAAACCCTTTTGCCGATCATGGCTTTTGTCTTGAGATTTTCCGGCACGCTATAGGTGAAGAGCTTATCGGCAGGAATATTGAGGGCGATGTTCACATACATGAAATTTGACTATCATCTTTGGAGAAAAAAAGAAATCTTCCTCTGTGAAGAATCTCATTTTCAGATGATGAAGATTTGCCTGTTTTAGAAAAGGGACCGGCTCAAATAAAAAACGCCCCGGAAACGGGGCGTTTTGCCGCAGGGTAAAGATCATTCGCCTTTGAGCTTTTCGAGTTTTTCCTGCTTGGTTTTGCAGTCGATGCATTCCGTGGTGACCGGTCGGGCCATCAATCTCTTCTCAGAAATCGGTCCTCCGCAAGATTCACAGATCCCGTAAGTTCCATCATCAATTCTTTTAATGGCTTCCTGCATTTTAACAATGAGCTTGCGCTCCCTGTCGCGGATGCGGAGCTCAAAATTTCTGTCGGCTTCCAATGACGCGCGATCGTTAGGATCAGGGAAATTTTCTTTGCCGTTGGTCATTTCTGTGACCGTTTTACCCGCCTCATTCAGCAGTTCGTTGATCTTCTGAATGAGCAGTTTCCGAAATGCTTCAAGCTTTTCCGGCTTCATAGTTGTCTGTTTTTCCAATGCCGCTACTCCTTCATATTTGTGATGATGATTTATGGCTCTTATTACCTAATGGCAAAATGTTTGTAAAGGGAAAAAAATACATCAAAAAACATGATAAAAATCATGTTTTTACATTTTGAGGAAAGCCGGCGGACGGTCCGGGAACTTCAATTTCGGAGCCATAGGCGGAAATGATTTTCTCCACGATATTGGTGGTCGATTTTCCGGCCACCTCCGGGATAATTGCAACGTGCCCACCCCATTGTCTGATTTCATCGCGGCCGACCACTTTGTCTTCCGGCCAGTCGCCTCCTTTGATCAGGATGTCCGGTTTAAGGTAACAGATCAGTTCCAGAGGCGTCAATTCCCGAAATATCGTGACAAAATCAACGCATTCCAGCGCGGCCAGCACCTCAGCCCTTTCTTTTTCAGGAACCAGAGGCCGTTTTTCGCCTTTAATTGAACGCACGGAAGAGTCGCTGTTGAGAGCCA
This sequence comes from Smithellaceae bacterium, assembly GCA_028704195.1. Lineage (GTDB taxonomy): Bacteria > Desulfobacterota > Syntrophia > Syntrophales > Smithellaceae > UBA8904. The sequence goes on along the minus strand of JAQVLL010000234.1, from coordinate 1,821 downwards.
GGACCAGTACATCGGCTGTCTTCTTTGCTTCCTGCAAGTATCGGACATGGCCCACATGCAGTATATCAAAACAGCCGTTGGTGAAGGCTATTTTCCCCCCCCTGTTTCGCAGCACATCCAGTTGGGCTTTGAGGACATCTCTTTCCAGGATCTTTTTCATGATGACCCCCTGATGATTATTCATTGAAAAAAGTACAAAAAATTTCCGTGTCTGTTAAAGCACCCTGGCCAGCGTCAGGACCGCTACCTTCGAAGCGCCGGTCCTGATTAGTGTCTTGGCACATTCATTGATCGTGGCTCCTGTTGTATATACATCATCAACAAGGATCAGGTTTTTTCCGCGGATTTTTTCCCGTGGGCCCGCGACGAAAGCCCCCGAGATATTTTTCACACGATCTTTTTTGTCGAGCCCCGTTTGTGTTAAAGTCAATTTGCATCTTTTTAGCAAGGAAAAATCGACCATCAGACGATGTTTTTTCCCCAGCGCGCGGGCCAGAATGAGCGACTGATTAAAGCCTCTTCCCCGTAGGCGTTTGATATGCAGGGGAACGGGGACGATGGCATCAAACATATGAAAGTCCAGATCGTCAAAGTCAAAACCGGCCCAGAAAGTGGCAAGGGCTGAGCCGGTTGTGATATCGCGTCCATACTTGAATCGGCGGATTGCATCAAGAACGACTCCATCGTAGGCAACCGCGGCGCGTGCGGATGAAAACCACGGCTTGCGTTCCAGACAGTTTCCACAAAGGTGATTTTCTGAAGGAGAGTTGGGAAAGATCATGCCGCAAACCGGGCAGTGGCTGCCGGTTATGTATGTGATTCGCCGCCGGCAATCGGGGCAAAACACCTCATGGGCTGTGCCGGAAAGAACTTCAGAGCATGCAAGGCAAAGGGGCGGAAAAAGTGCATCCGACAATTCTTCAAAAAAATCATTTAGAATCAAGCCATATCCTTGTTCAATTTTTTTATTTCTGTAGCTTTTTCGTCGATTTCCATGCGCGGGGCGTCCCACAGATCTTCCAGGCCGTAAAAGGAACGGGCTTCATCCTGGAAAACAGAGATGACCACATCGTCATAGTCCAGCAGGATCCACTCTGCGTTTTCTTTTCCTTCCACACCGAGCGGACGGATGTCTTCTTTTTTCAGGTATTCCTGGATCGCGGACGAAATCGCCTGGACCTGCCGGTCGGTCGCGCCGGAACAGATCAGCATGTAGTCCGTGAAGGAAGAAATCTCTTTGACATTCAATGCGACAATTTTTTTTGCTTTTTTCTGCAATACAGCGTTGATGCATAATATCAGGCGCCGGGTTGATTCATTTTTTTTAACTGCCAAAATTAGCTCCTTTTGTTTTTGGACCTTGAACCTTGAACCTTGAACCTCCTATGTCACAGTTGCTGAAACTTGACAATATTTCATTTTGGCCTTCATTCGGCCGTGGCAGTAGGTTGCAATCAACAATTTTGAGACGGAATAAATCAAATTGCCAAACGCAATTGCTTTGTTTATATTGACACTACCTGCACGAAGGCTTTCCGTTTGCTTTATGGTTCGAATCAACCATTGGAGGTGTCTTGATTGAGCAACAGGTCGCATGATCGGACCGAACAGAGTCCGGGGGAGGCAAGGCTTTCCTGTTCTGTTCTTCGACAATGTCGGTTGTCATCCATATCCATTCTGATTACCTTTTACTTTTATCTGTTTACGGGACTTTTAAGCCGGCCGGTAACAGATCAAAAGAGAGTTGAAAGTGAATCAACCGGGCGCATTTCATTCGTGTGCATTTCATTCGTGTTGTGAAAAAAAAACGAGTGTGATACA
>JAQVLL010000233.1 GCA_028704195.1 Smithellaceae bacterium | reverse complement strand
TCATCAGCGACACCGGTGAAATCATCTGGGGTGATAAATTGCTGCTTCTTTTCGCCCGCAGCATTTTAAAGGATCATCCCCATGCGGCCATCATCGGCGAGGTCAAATGTTCTCAGGTCTTGTACGACGGCATAAAAAAATCTTCAGGACGCCCGATTATGTGGAAAGCGGGACACTCGCTCATCAAAGCCAAGATGAAGGAAGAAAAAGCGGTCCTGGGCGGAGAAATGAGCGGCCATTTATTTTTTGCTGACCGTTATTTCGGATATGATGATGCGATCTATGCAGCCGTCAGACTTTTGGAAATTCTTTCCCAAACCAGTCAAAAGATCAGTGAACTTCTTTCCGATATTCCGCAAACATTTGCAACCCCGGAAATCCGGGTGGATTGCGACGACGACAAAAAAGCCGGGGTTGTGGAGAGAATAAAATCTCACTACAGGAACACCCCCGGTGTCATTGACATCGACGGCATCCGCATTCCTTTTAAAGACGGCTGGGCGTTGGTCCGTTGTTCCAACACCCAACCGGTCATCGTGCTTCGTTTTGAGGCCTCAACCGCTAAGAGTTTGGAAAAAATACGCAACGAAGTGGAAAGCCTTCTGAAACTATAAACAGGGAATCTTGACTTTCCTGACAATATCATCGAGTTGGCCTAATGAGTATTCGATTGAACCCGCATTTAGAACATAAGCATCGGCCAGAGCGATACATATCGATACGCCATAGTCGATCTCCCGCCTGTCTCGAACATCAAAATATTCTGCAGAATCGTCTTCCCTGCCCCTTTGCATTACACGATCCAATCTCAATTGCCTGGATGCGACGACCGCAACAAGCGTGCATTCTGTGCGGCTCCGAATCAATTCAATTTCCTGCCAGGACCGTATCCCCTCCAGGAAAATGATATCCGCCGTTTGCTGAAGAATTTCCCCGACGGCCATGCGAGTAACACCCAGCCCGTCCGTGCCCCTTAATTCTGTTGATATTTTTGCTGATGTTTCAGGATCGGCCCGGCAGCCTCTCTTTTTAATTTCCGCCCGCACAAAATCCCCGGTGGAAAAGTACGGATACTGATTCATCTGCGCGTAACGGGCGGCAATATTTTTCCCGGCTGCCGGCATACCGGTTACCAAAATGAGTTTCATGTTCCTCCTGACGATTCATTGAAAATTTTTGTTTATCATAGACATTTTTTTTGAGATACTGTAATAATACTGCACGTTGATTTTTGTCCAAATAAATATATTATTTTTCATTAATTTTTTATTGAATATTTTTTAATATTATGCAATGTTTACACAAATGTTTTAATTGGCGATGTAAAGTGTTGTTCAAATCAACCTTGAATAAAGGAGTAGTCATTATGAAGATTGCGTACCGCTTTTTATTTGTTCTTTTGATCAGCATGTTTTTATTGGGCTGCGGAGAAAAAACAGCCAGCGTGGAAGGAAAAATTGTCGACGGGAAAGGACAGCCTGTTTCGGATTGTACGGTCATGTTCAAACAAGTCACACCCACTCAGGGATATGAACAATTCGAGACCAAAACCGGTCCAGACGGTGTCTTTCGTTTAACCGGCGCCGCCCCTTCATCTGATTATGTTATTTCGATCCTTTCAGACAAATGGAAAACAAATGTAACTTCAACGATTAAGACTCTCGAAGCCGGTCAAATACTTTCTTTAAGCGCACCGATTAAAATTCGATACAATCAAATGAAAGACGGATCGGTCGTTGATACCAAAACAGCACTTCAGTGGTTGATCCAACCTATTTCGGATGTTACAGCGAGCAATGTTATGGCTACCGTACAGGGTCTGAAGAATGGGGGGTTTACGGATTGGCGTCTTCCCACCCGTGAGGAGCTTGCCGGTTTTCAGATGGAAAAAGCAGACAGCAAAACACCTTCCGGCGAAGTGGGCATGATCAATAAAACCTGCTGCGCCTGGGTGATCGATACTGCAACATCTGAAGTTGACTGGAAATTCTACGTAGAAGACGAAAATGAGTTATGGTCAAGCAGCAAAGAAACACCGGACAACAGAATTGTGGTCGTAAGAAATTTTACCGTGGCACCTGCTGCAGTGCCGGGTGCTCCTGCAGCACCGACTCAGGTTGCAGCACCGGTTGCCCCAGCCGGTTCTGCTGAAGAAGGCATACCTGTTATAAAACCGACGCCTCCCGGCATCAAATTCGCTTCCAGAAAAGCCTGTGCTGAAAAAAAGCGGGCTGCCCAGGCAGGTCAAGCCGCGCCCGGTGCAGCACCTGTAGCTGCAACACCTGAACCTGCCGAAGCTCCAGCGGCTCCGGCAACTGCAGCCGCGCTTCCGGCACCTGCCGCACCGGAACCTGTGGCATCTGCTCCTAAACCAGCGCCAGTCGCAGCACCTGTTCAGGCTCCCGTTTCCACACCTTCCACGGGATCCATTTCCGTCTATTTTGATCTTGGCGGCAAGACATTAAGCGCTCAGGAACTTGCCAAGCTGAAGGAATTTGTAGCGAAAAATCAGGGAGCAAAAGGCGTCATCATCATTGATGGTCATACCGACGCGGCAACCGGAACCAGCGCGAGTAACCTGATTCTCGCCATGCACCGTGCGTCACATGTCGCTTCACTGATCAACGACATGGGAATTGGCGATAACGTAAAATTGGAATTAAGGGCCACAGGTGATTCGAAACCGGCAGCATCAAATGAGACTGTTGAAGGTCAGCGCCAGAATCGCCGTGTTGAAGTAACGTTCAGAGCACAATAAATATAAATAATTCTCTTAAATTAAAAAAGCCCCCTGATTTCATTACAGGGGGCTTTTTTATATCCGAACGCTGGCGGAATCCATCTAAGCGATCACTATTCTTTACCTGCCCTATTCTTTCCCTTTTTTTTCAGAAGTAAAAATGTTGCCGATACGCGGCATACACTTTTCCCTGTTTTATCTTTCACTATACAGTCACCGATCATCAAACTCCGGCCCTTTTTGAAAACATTAGCTTCAGCAATCAGTTCTCCTTCAGCAACACTCGACAGGAAATTACTTTTCAGTTCTATCGTGGTTAAACCCTCTTCCGGATCCAGCCTCGTCATCATGGCATGAGCGATGGCTTCGTCAGCCAGGGCAACAATTAACCCACCCTGCATGATATTGGCTCCCTGAAGATATTCCGGGCAGACAGGCATTTGAAAACGGGCATAACCGTCACCCAGATTCTTCAGGGTAATCTTGAAATAATCCAGATAGGGATTCAAACCCTTTTCACCAGCCTGAATTTTTTTCAGATAATCATGGTAATGAATGATAACTTTACCCTCCCGATGTTTTTTTAGAAATGTGTCTACAAAAATACAATGTGTAGTTTAATCTGATTTTTCACAGAAGAAAAGAAATTTATTTGTCCCGCTTCATGACATGCACGGCAGTCGCTTTAAATGAAAATGCCACGGTCGAACCTTCACAAATTCCCAGTTCCTCAAAGGAAGAAATCGTGATGTAGGCAACGACAGCAAAACCACAATCCAAAATGAGTTTGTAGAAAAAAGCTTGGCGGATGATTTTCCGGACACTGGCCTTAAAAATATTCCTTGCACTGCTTTTTCCCGGGATGGTTTGATGAACCGTGATATTTTCAGGCCTTATGCAACAGTATACATTCTGTCCCGATGAGAAATCACCCACTGCTTCAATATGTATACCGGCAATGGATACTTCCACATTCCCTCCATCGCCGCCTGTAACGATTCCTTCCAGTATTGTTTCCGTACCGACAAAGCCGGCCACAAATTCTGAATCCGGTTCATTAAATACATGAGCTGTGCTTCCCGTCTGAATGATTTTACCGTCCGCCATCACGGCAACATCCTGGGCCAGTCGCAGGGTTTCCTCACGATCATGCAACGCCATCACAGCGGTGATTTTTGTTTTTTCCAGAATATTCCGCAGGTCTTCGATCAGCGTTTCCCGTGTCGGCGGATCGAGGGAATTAAACGCCTCGTCCAATAAAATGAGCTGCGGTTTTAAGGCAAAAGCGCGTGCCAGGGAAACCCTTTTCGACTCGCCGCCTGAAAGTGTTTTCGCCGATCGTTTTGCCAGAAAACTGATGCCGAAATAGTCCAGAGACTCCTCGACGCTTCTTGCAATCTCACCGGTCGTCAGATGCCGGAATTTCAGACCCAGCGCAACATTTTTGTGAACGGATGTATTAAGCAGCAAGGGTTCCTGGAAAACCACGCTGACATTCCGGCGCATATCCGCTCGGGCGGCATTACTGTCAATGGGCGTTCCACGATAGAAAATCTTTCCCTGGCCCGGTTTCAACAAACCTGCCATTGTCAGGAGAAGGGTTGACTTGCCTGCACCATTG
>JAQVLL010000232.1 GCA_028704195.1 Smithellaceae bacterium | reverse complement strand
AGCGCCAGGATGACTCCTGCGGCAAGGCAGGAAAAAAGAAGATAGCTTTTATCGCCGGATATTTTCATTACCTGTCACCTAAAACTGAAAATAAAGGAATTCACTTGCCCTGCTCAACGAAAGCACGGAGGCCATCGCACACAGAATCAACACAATCGCCCAGCGCAGGGAAGGCCGCCAGGTCAGCCATGCCCGAGGTGCGGGCAGCTTCTTTCCCTTTCCCAGGATGTTCAAATAGGGCGCACACAGATCCATCATCTGCTGGACATTGGGCGCCAGCCAGACGATCAACAGGGCAAGGGCAATATAAATCATCTCGTTGCTGCCTTCAAAATAATGCATCGCCTGGAAATCGACCCCCCACAGCTTCAGCTGCGCGGTCAGCGGCCCGAATTTATCCAGATATTTTTCAGGCAGGGCAAAACCGTTCAGCCCCGCCATGGAACCAAGCATGCGCCATGCCGAGGAAGCGCTGTCTGCCCGGAAAAATACCCACGCGACCGTGACGGCAAGAAAAGTCAGGGTTCCCGCTGTAAGACGGCCAAACCATCCACCCGCTGCCTCAAACCCGAAGCGCCGCTTCATCTTTACCCATGCATGGTTGATCACCAGAAAAACCCCGTGCAGTCCGCCCCACAGAACAAAAGTCCATGCCGCACCGTGCCAGAGCCCCCCCAGCAGCATAGTGATCATTACATTCGTAAAGCGCCTGGCCTCGCCTTTGCGGTTGCCGCCCAGTGGAATATAGAGGTAATCCCGCAGGAAACGGGAAAGCGACATATGCCAGCGCCGCCAGAAATCAATGACATTTAAAGACTTGTAGGGGGAATTGAAATTCAGGGGAATACGGATACCGAAACAATAGGCAAGGCCGATGGCCATATCGGAGTATCCTGAAAAGTCAAAATAAATCTGAAGCGTGTAGGCCAGTGCCCCTTCCCAGGCCTCCAGAAATGAAAGCGTATACATATGTCTTGCTGCTTCAAAAACGGGCGTGGCATAAACGGCAAGACCGTCCGCAATGACCACTTTTTTAAACAATCCGAAAAAAAAGATGGTGAGGCCCGCCGCCACCATGCGGGGATTGAAACGAAATATTTCTTTTTGCGCGAACTGGGGCATGATCTCATCGTAGTATACGATAGGGCCCTGCATCAGCCGGGGGAAAAAAGTCACAAACAGGCAGTAGTTTAAAAAATCATGGTCGCGGATTTTGCCGTGGTAAACATCAACAAGGTAGGCAATCTGCTGAAACGTATAAAAAGAAACCGCCAGCGGCAGAATGAGTGGGGGCAGCGAGATGGAGATACCCGTCACAACCGTAAGATTGTCCACAAAAAAACCGGCGTACTTGAAATAGCCGAGCAGCCCGAGGTTCGCCGCAATTCCAAAAGCCAGAAGGCTTTTCGAACCGCGGCCGACCAGCATGCCCCATCCGTAATTAAAAAGAATCGACGCAAAAATCACGGACAGGAATACCGGGTTCCACAAACCGTAAAAAAGGAGGGAGGCGAAAACCAGCCAGGCGATGGCTAATGCATAGCGCCCGGTGCGGCTGATCAGGAAAAACCCCGCTGCCACAAGCGGAAGAAAAATCAGAATGAAAGCATAGGAATTAAAAAGCACGGGGAGCTAACCTCCTCATGTCCAATGAGCATACCATCTCCAGGCCGATATCCGTGCGCAGATGCCAGACCCTCACACACCCGCCTGGAAACCGCGGCACAACCGCATCATCGAAACCTCTCATGGAAGCCCCATTATTTTTTTGATTTCCGCGGCGTACAAACGGCCCGCCACCTTATTTCCAAAATCTGTGTAATGGCTGATCGGCAGGCCGGACTTCTCTATCTGGAGGATTCTTTTCAGGCGATAACGTTTCAGAAGCACTGACGGATCAAGAAATGGAATCCCTTTTTCCTGCGAAACGGCACGCAGAAGATCGATCAGGGCTCCCCTTCTGGCAATGTTAACCGGTACCGGAGCGGAAGGATCTTCATGGGGCGTTGCAGCCGTAAACGGAAACCAGCCGCGAATCCAGTTCATCACGTTTTTGCCCTTTCCTTCCGGGGGATCGGAATAACCGGAAGTGACCGGAGCATTTATGTGCGAAACAATGAGCATTTTTCTGGGATAAACAAAATCCATGATTTCGGATAGGTCCTGTTCAATTTCCTGTCTATCCTGATAGCTCACCACGGTTTCCCGAATGATTTGTTCAGGGGTCTGTTTATAAAAATCGTGCCGTGTGTCCGTTGCCAGATGGTGCATATAATAACCCTGATAAAGATATTTTGTCACGGAACAGATTTCGATCACAAAAAGATCCGCCTCCCGGAATTGTTCAAGAAACACCCCGGACCAGGCCACCGGTCGGCGGTTCAGAAGCGATGTGCGAAAACAGTATCGACTGACGTAATCGGGAATCTCGATCTGACGGGTGATAAACCGGAAAAGCTGCAGAATCTCCTTTGTTGTGTGGACAAACGAAATGGCATTGTCAAAATCGGTGCAGGAGAAATGGTTTCTGACAAATGCAATCCTGCACGTTCCGAATAGCGCAACCTTCATGTTTCTCTTGTGATTTGTCATCTGCCATCCTGTTACTGACATGCCGGCAGCCGGCTTCTCACTCAAAGGATTGATGTGGTGCTGGTGTATACATTGATTGCCCGTATATGTCAAACCGGCCTGCCCGGCACACACCCGCGCTGAAAGACTTGTGAACACTCCCATCCTGCGGCTCGGGGAATATTCTTCGTCCCGGGTCTTGCAAACCGGCGTCGTTCAGTATATAAGCCGCTAATTATCATCGTTCATCCAGGCAAAAAGCACGGTCTTATGGATTGCAAACTACCAGGACAACCTTGACCTTGCCGCGGAAATGGGAAAGGAATCGAAGGGGTGGGGAGGGAATGGATCGTAAAATGTTCAATCGCATTAAAAAGAAGAGAACAATGAAACCGATAAGATATGAAAACCTGCAGGAACTCATCCTTGAAATCAGGGGACAAAAGGTATTGCTGGACTCGGATGTCGCCGAAATATACGGTGTTGAGACAAAACATATCAACCAGGCTGTAAAAAATAATCCGGACAAGTTTCCGAAAGGATATATCATCGCACTGGATCAGACTGATTGGGCAGGATTGAAGTCAAAATTTTTGACTTCAATCAAAGGTGGTAAGACGAAACTGCCTAATGGCTTCACCGAAAAGGGACTGTACATGCTGGCGACCATTCTCAAAAGCCCGCAGGCCGTCGGGGCTACCCTGGCGATCATCGAAACGTTCGCCAAAATCAAGCAGCTGTCCCGCAACATAAGAGAATTATCATCCGTTCAGGACAAGGACAGGCAGAAATCCCTGCTTCAGGAAGGTGGCGAACTGATTGAAGACGTGTTTGGCGAGGATCTGGGAACGAGTGGCACGGAAACATCCATCGAGATAAATTTCGCAGTTGTCAAATTCAAGCACACCGTCCAGAAAAAGAAAAAAAGGTCCTGATGACGGTATATCGGGTTAATGTCCGGACGAATTAATGCAGAAAATATCTTTTATTCTATATACGCGGGACAAGCATGCTGTTTAATTCTTATGCCTTCATTCTGATTTTTCTGCCTCTGGCCGCCGCCGGCTATTTTCTGCTCCACAGGTTTTTTTCGGCAAAATGGGCCCTCCTTTTTCTGCTGGCTACCTCGCTTAGCTTTATGTCTTTCTGGAATGTAAAGTTCGCCATGGTTCTGCTGTTTTCTGTTCTGGTGAATTTCGCCTGCGGGTCAGCTCTGTCCACGGCGGCTGATAATAAGGCGAAAAGCAAAAAACCCATTTTTATCGCGGGAATCACCTTTAACGTCCTGCTGCTGGGATTTTTTAAATACAGCAATTTTTTTCTGGAGAATATCAACACCGTTTTTGCAACGCACATTCAGGCGCTTCACATTTTACTCCCCATCGGCATCAGCTTTTACACCTTCATGCAAATTGCCTGGCTGATGGATATCTACCGTCAAGGCGGATACCGCTATGATTTTCTCAGCTATTGCCTTTATGTGACATTCTTTCCCTATGTGATATCCGGTCCGATCGCCTATCACAGGGAAATCATCCCGCAGTTCAAAACACCGGCAAACTGGACATTCAACACATCCAATGTGTGCCGCGGGCTTTTTATTTTTTCCATCGGCCTTTTCAAAAAAATGGCAATCGCCGACACCCTGGCCATTATTGTCAACGGAGGTTTTGACGCCGCTCCCGTACTTACCTTCACGGAAGCCTGGATTACCAGTCTTTCCTTCCCGATGCAGATCTACTTCGATTTCAGCGGCGAAACCGACATGGCCATCGGCGCCGCCCTGGTTTTCAATATCCGCCTGCCGA
>JAQVLL010000231.1 GCA_028704195.1 Smithellaceae bacterium | reverse complement strand
TTCAACTTATTCCTTCGCTTTTTTTACTCAATGACCCGCGAAGTTAATGGCACACTAGAGGAATTATCCACATTAGTCAAGCTTTTTTATTTTGGAGATTTTGGGATGCAGAAATATGCTTAAAAACCCCGAGTCGATACGGGTCATGATCCGGTCGGCCTTTTTGTCGATCCGGTTAAAATGGATGACGATGGCTCCGTCCTGATCCTGATGGTAAATGATCCCCCCGGAGGGAAACCGTATCGGCCATTCGCCTGGCTTTGCCCGTGCCAAACCTGGAAGGAATTTATTTCGTGAACTGGTCACAGTTATGCTCCAGTCTCGATTCATTCCATCTCTGTTCCCGATGCGGATGGTTTTTTTAACCTGATCGATTGATAACCGTAATCTGATCATTCAGAGTCCAGTAATCGTAGATATAACCGATACCAACGATTCCCAGTGTGCATAAATAGATCAGGCCGGTGATCCATTTTCTCATATAAAACCGGTGAATACCGAAAATTCCCAAAAAAGTGAGCAGAATCCAGGCGACGTTATAATTGATCCTGCCCGAGGTAAATCGCAAATCCGCTCGACGTGACATGGAGGGAATGAAAAAAAGATCGACAAACCATCCGATAAACAGAAGGCCTAATGTAAAAAAATAAATCGTGCCGGAAACCGGTTTGCCGTAATAAAATCTGTGCGATCCGGTAAAACCGAAGATCCACAAAACATAGCCCATCAGGATGCTGTGCGTTTTATTGCCCTGATCCATCATGCGCCCCTTTACGTTGTCTTCCTGAATGGTTCATAGACGTTGCAATAAATGACCCCTTTTGATCTTTTGATGGAGAATAGAGGCAGCAGGCGTAAAAGTCAATGGATAACAGGGTTTTTAGATGGCGGAACAGCGGAACAAGCGAACAGATTCCGATGCTGTATCATATAACGACACGATATTATTTATGAAAATTAATGTTGCCGCCATTTTGACACCCATGTCCTGCCATGACTTTCCTTTACCGGATGTTTCATTTTCGGATCATAAGCAACAGTAACAAAATAATCTTGACAGGCATCTGATATTGGTATATTGGTTGAACCAATGATTCAATGATCCAATATAACAAACTCTGTCTGATCAGGAGGTCAATTGTGTCCGTCAATCCCGTTTTCACGCGTTCCATCACGCGTTCACGCCTCAGCGATGAAATTGTTACCATCATTCAGCAACAGATCATGTCCGGCATGATTGCTCCGGGTACCCGGCTGCCCACCGAACGGGATCTGGCCGAATCCTTCAAAGTGAACCGAACAACCATACGGGAGGCCCTGCGCAAACTGGAAAACCTTGACCTGCTGGATATCAACCATGGCGACGGGGTTTATGCGAGAAATTATCTGGAGAGCGGCAGTCTTGATCTGATCAAGATGGCCATATACAGCGGCAGTGACAACTGCAAAAGCCTTCTGGACATCCTGGAAGTTCGCCGCATTATTGTGCCGGAAATGGCTTCGCTGGCAGCGAAAAGGCGGACTGCGGCCGATCTGGAAGATCTCAGGTATTCCGTGTTGAAAGCGGATTTGACGATGTTAGAAAGAGATATCAAGGTTCACCAGATGATTGCCCGCTGCACCCACAACCTGCTTTGCACTATTATCCTCAACTTCTTCAATCAGGTGTTCCGCGACTATGGATACCTTTATTTCGATGACGAACGAAACGTCACGCGGTCTCGCACGTTTCACCATGAGATCCTGGAAGCCGTCAAAAACCGCCAGCCTGAAGAGGCCTGCCGGATCATGCAGGATGTGCTTTCGTATGCGGAAAAAGCCGTCAGGAGTGCCATGGCCGCCAGAACTCAAAAGGAGTCATAAGCGTGGATCGATTTATTGAGACCTATAAGGGTGAACACTTTGATGTCATTGTCATCGGCGGCGGCATTACCGGGGCTTCGGTTGCGTACGAAGCGGCCACGCGGGGGCTGAAGGTGGCGCTGATGGAGAAGAGGGACTTTTCCTGGGCGACATCGGCTGTTACATCCAAGCTGATCCATGGCGGTCTTCGCTATCTGGCAAACGGAGAGTTTTCCCTTGTGCGTGAATCTCTGCGTGAGCGTCGGGTGCTGGAAAACATTGCTCCTAATTTTGTCTATCCCATTCCCACAATGATCACACATAATACCAAGCCGCTGAAAAACAACAAATGGGTTGTAAAGGCGGGCATGCTGATATATGATCTTTTATCCTACGATAAGAACCATACATGGGACCCCAGCAAGCGAATTCCCGTTCATCGGACCATCTCCAGGCAGTCCGTGCTGCAAAGTGAACCGAATGTCAGGGAAACAGGCCTTACCGGGGCATCCGTTTACTATGACTGCCACAGCATTTTCCCCGAGAGGCTTACACTGGCCTTTATCAAGTCTGCCGTCGCGTATGGTGCCCGGGTGGCCAACCATGTCCTGGTGGAAGGATTTGTTTCCGACACGGGCGACCGTGTAGCCGGTGTAAAGGCCAGAGACCTCTTGACGGGGACCCTGCAGGAAATCAAAGGCTCCGTTATTGTCAACTGCGGGGGACCTTGGGCGGATATCGTGCTGGGCTTGGCCAAAGTGAAGGCCAACGGCTGCGCCACATTGCGCAGATCGGAAGGCATTCACATCATCACGGCCAAAAAGCTGATATCCGGCAAGTACGTCGTTGGAGCCATGACCCGATCAGGACGTCATTTTTTCCTCATTCCCTGGCGAAGCCATACCCTGATCGGAACAACCGACAAACCTTTCGTCGGCAATCCGGACGAGTACCGCGTGACCAAACAAAGCATTCTCGAGCTGATTAACGAGGTGAATGAATCCTTCGGCGACGGCAAGCTCAGTTATGACGATGTTCTGCATACCTTCGGCGGCCTCAGGCCCCTGGTAGAAAATCAAACACAGGAAACCTACAAGTGCTCACGTAAATATGAGATATATGACAACGCCTGCGATGGGCTCAAGGGTCTTATCACCGTTGAAGGCGGAAAATACACCACGAGCCGGAAACTGGCGGAGAACTGCCTGGAGATCGTAGAAAAGAAGCTTGGGCGCAAGCCGGGTAGAAGTGTAACCGCGGGCCGTCATCTGGCAGGGTGTGAAATTCGGGACATGAACGCCTTTCTGAATACGGTACGACGGGACAATAAAGATTTTGACGGACCGACCCTGGAGTATCTCGGACGTAATTACGGCACCGAATATGCCGTGGTACTCGATCTGGCGCGAGCGGACAGTCGTTTGGCGGATGTCCTCAATGAAGACGGCGAGATCATGGCACAGGTTGTTTACGCTGTAACCCGGGAAATGGCGCGGACGCTGCCTGATATTGTTCTGCGACGCACAGGCATTGCAACACTGGGCAATCCCGGCGGACAATTACTCAGAAAGGTTGCCGCCGTGGCGGCGCCTCTGCTGGGCTGGGACAGTGAGAGAGTGGAAAAGGAAATCGAGCAGACAAATGTTCTGTTGCGTATCCCGACGGATCATGAATCGTCAGGTTCGGTGACCCGCTCAAAGAAGCTCTAATGTAGTGTTTCAGTAAAAACGTTACAATAATGTCATTTCGAACGAAGTAAGAAATCTTAATAAATCCGGCATATAAAAAAGATATCTCCCGCTGGTCGATATGACAAGATTATAATGAAGCACCACACTAGGGAGAAAGGAAAGAGGAATGTCGAAAACGAAAGGTTTTATTCCTGACTGGACCGAAAATGCCCCGGCTCCAGGCACATTCCGGTCCATCTTCAAATACGGTGATCCTCACCGTTTCAAGCATCCCAGCGATGGTTGGTACCGAATGATGAAAGAAGAATTCCATCTCAGTGACGCGGATTTTTCAACCAGAAGGGCGGAAGGGCTGGAAACGGTGGTCCTGAACCGCCCTGCGGCACTGAAAACTGAACAGATCGGGGTACTCATGTCCATTGTGGGAAAGGAGAACGTATCTCTGGACGACTATTCACGGGTTAAATATGCCCACGGGAAGACCACCGAGGAAATTCTTGAGCTCCGCAAGGGAATGATCCGCGAGGTGGCCGATGTAGTGCTGCATCCGCGTGACAAGCACGACGTGCAGAAGATCGTACGATACTGCGATGCCGAACTCATACCTGTCACCGTGTTCAGCGGCGGATCATCCGTCAATTTTGGCTGCCGGCCGGTCAAAAGTGGTGTTTCGCTGGTCATCAGTACGCACATGAACAGGCTTCTGGAGATCAATGAACAAAACCAGACGGCGCGTGTTCAGCCGGGAATGTTCGGACCCGCGTACGAGGAGTCTCTCAACAACGCCCCCGAACAGTTCGGCTGCAGGCGACGCTATACCTGCGGCCATTTTCCTCAGTCCTTTGAATATTCGACGGTGGGCGGCT
>JAQVLL010000230.1 GCA_028704195.1 Smithellaceae bacterium | reverse complement strand
TCAGAATTTAGAGGAAATATGCCACAAAACCAGGATCATGTCAAGACATATCATGAATAATATCAATATATTAACTGTTATTCTAGGTCGATTAACTCAGGCAAATATTACGGCCAGCTCTGGCAAAAATGGGTTGAGTTGTGCAAAGCTCTCACTACATAAACATGAATACAGGAATCCCCGCAGGGGGAAATGCTTCCCGCCATAAACGGCGGGAAGCATTTTGCTGAATTGAGATCGCCCATAATTGATGGGGTGACAGGAAACGTCTGGAGCGATCAGGATTGCTATGTATTTTTAAAGAGTCTGAAGCCACTCTCCATAATTCTTTATTGCAAGGGAGTATAGGCAAACCCAAACGACAAGTCAATGAGATATTTCCACCAATTATTTTATCTTGACTTCAAGTAACTTGAATGTATGATTTCACGGACAATATGGTGGTCTGAATCAGCGTTTATCGAACGGGAAAGACAGACCGGATAGAAATCATGGGGACACCGTTTTTTATTTGAGGATATCAAAAAAATTTGCGGACCTTAAAAGAAAGCAGGAGCCGTTTACGGGAAGAACATCATGGTCAAAGAAAAAAAACCAAAGCAGTCATTCGGCCAGAGTATTAGAAATTATCGTGAAGGCAGAGGGTTGAGCATTAAGGAACTGGCACATGAAACCGGGTATCCGGCCGACCTCCTCGAAAAGGTTGAGAAAGACGAAACGACACCTCCGGTAGCGTTGGTTTTACAATTGGGCCGGTCGCTGAAAGTTGATGTAGGGAAACTGGATCCAAACGAAAGTAAAAAGGCTTCGTCGAGAGTAAAAAGCCAGAAAAAGCGGGCCGGATCATACGCTTATACACAGCTTACCAGGTCAGGTTCCGACAAGCATCTTGGCGCGTACCTCGTCACCATCGAACCCAAAACGGCTCATGAAGGTGTAGAATATCACCATGAGGGCGAAGAATTTATCTATGTGTTAAAAGGCAGACTGTCGATCTCGGTGGGCAAGAATACCAGCCTTTTGGGACCGGGTGACTGCATCCATTTTAATTCCGCCCTTCATCATGCATTGAGCAACCCATCTTCGACAAAAACAGAACTGCTCGTTGTTCTTTATATTCCATGAGGTGCGTCGATGTCATTTGAAATATCAAGCGAACAGGAAATGATTAGGCTCATGGCCAGAGACTTCGCCAGGAAGGAGCTTGAGCCGATGGCTGCGCTATGGGATCGTCAGGGCATTTTCCCGGTGGATACGATCAAAAAAATGGGGGAGCTCGGTCTGCTGGGAATGATGGTTCCCGCTGATCTTGGAGGCTCGGGGGCCGGAGCGGTGGCTTATTCTCTGGCACTTCAGGAAATAGCGTTTCACTGCGCTTCAAGCGCGGTAACCATGTCCGTTGCCAATTTGTCCACGGAGCCGCTTCTAAAGTTCGGCACACCGGAGCAGAAAAAAAAGTGGCTTACAGGACTTGCCGAAGGATCGCTTCTCGGTGCGTTCGCGTTGACTGAACCCGGCGCAGGCTCTGATCCGGGATCAATGACAACCAGCGCAAAGCTTAAAAAGGACAAGTACATTATTAATGGCACCAAGATATTTATCACTCACGGACAGTACGCAGATGTCATCAATCTGATTGCCAGGACCGGCCAGGAAAAGGGGACAAAGGGGCTTTCCGCATTCGTCATCGAAAAGGGCACACCCGGCTTTAAAATCGGGACAAAAGAGGAGAAACTCGGTTTGAGGGCCTCGAACACCGTTGAACTTGTTTTTGAAGATTGCGAAATCCCCGCGAAAAATCTGCTTGGAAACCCGGGGGAAGGATTCAAGGTAGCGATGCTCGCGCTCGACAGCGGAAGAATCGGCATCGCGTCCCAGGCTGTGGGTATTGCCAGGGCCTGTCTCGAAGAAGCCATATTTTACACCCGTCAAAGGCGTCAGTTCGGAAAAACGATCAGCTCGTTTGAAGCCATCCGGTTCATGGTCGCGGATGCGGCAACAAAAATAGAAGCGGCTTCATGGCTCACACTCGCTGCGGCCGACCGCAAGGACAGGGGATTGAAATTCACCCGGGAAGCTTCCATGGCCAAATTATTTGCCTCGGAGACGGCTAATTCAAGTGCCTATATGGCGCTTCAGGTGCACGGCGGTTACGGCTACACAAAAGACTACAAGGTGGAGCGCTTATACCGGGACGCCCGCGCAACCACCATCTACGAGGGCACGTCGGAAATTCAGCGCATCGTTATCGCAAGAGAAGTTTTCAAGGAATAAAAAATTGCTGTAAAAACAGGAAAATAGAGAAATTTGTATTACTTCGTAATACGATAATAAATTGATTTCTTTATATAATACCCCTTAAGAAGTATTTACATGCCCGCCCCTTTTCGATAATAGTCCGATCAAGATGGAAGTTCTTTACTGATTAAGCTGCGAAACGAAAAATACACAAGCCAAATAAGGAGAATATTTATGCTAAAAGCAATTTCTCGTATTTTGCTGACGTTTGCCGTGGTCTTCTTCCTTTCGGCAAACGTTTGGGCAACCCCTGTTACCTTTACCCCCGACGTTTTCGGATCGTCTGTAACTGTCACTGATTACTCATGGACTGGCAGCCTGACGGCAGAACTGGCACTGTCCGACACGCCATTCACTTTAGATGACGGCGCTACTCAAACCATAGACTTTTTCAATCTAACCGCCAGCGGGTTATTTCTAATCGAGGGAATTTATCACGTTGAAGCGACCCTTGCATTCTCAAATCTTCCTATCGTCAGCCAGGGAACCGGCAACGGTTTCGTTCAATATTTTCCATTGATGTTTATTTCCACCATGGGTCTGGTTTGGGATGATTCCACCCTGCCGGATTATTTCACGCTTGCTGACGGCAATAAAATCAAAATCGACTTTTTGGATACGGGTGCGTTTGGCGTAGGCGACACCATGATGGTTCAGGCGTCTGTTACGAATTTGGGAAATGCAGCGGCTGTCCCCGAACCGGCAACTATGTTACTTCTTGGTTTTGGTCTGGCTGGATTGGCAGGCTTCAGGAGAAGGATCAGACACTAATTAAACTTGAAGAAATTTTTATCATAGAAAGGGCAGGGTCAAGAGGCTCTGCCCCTGTTTTTTCCAAGGGGCGGATGAACGGTTGAATTTTTCTGTCTTGCGCCGGAGAAATCAATTGTAATGTTTAAATAAACCCTCATCTTTGCTTACATGGTGTTTTAGGTCATCGTTTACGGCACATCTTCAGAAACATTACCGACAGTAACCTCTGTCTTTAAGATTCATAACAGATTGTTACTCATATCCCGAACAGGCAGTCTGTAACAGTCTGTTTCTGTAAGGGACGGATGATTACGGATATAGTTTCTTTCAACCCGTAATGAATATACCTTTTTTTAATGGTAAAAATCATCAGCCCCCTTTTGGGGGACCGTTTCCCGTTGACAGGCAGGGCTTCGTTTCTTATACTTTAGAAAAAAAGAAAGTTCTTTTCGATTCTTTTATGACTGATTCTGAATACAATAAAAATAAAGAAGCAAAGAATCTGGCAAATACTGCCCATAATTTGAGAAAAGAAGGCAGGTTCAGAGAAGCCGAGGCGAAATACCTTGAGATTCTTGAGCTGGATCCAGATAATGTACATGCCCTTGCAGGCATCGGGAACCTCAAATGCAAAACAAAGCAATTTAAAGAATCCGTTCGCTACTATCAGCGCTGCCTTGAACTTGATGGTAATAATCTCTATGCCCTTGCGGGTGTTGGAGACTCGTACCGTGGTCTTAAGGATATGGACAATGCCCTGGAATCCTGGTTGAAATATCTGTCTCTCAACCCTGATGATTACAAAATCATCACCAGAGTAGGAGATGCGCTCAGAAGAAAAGATGACCTTACGGGTTCAAAAAAATACTATCTCCTCGCGTTGGACCTTCGCCCTCAAGATCCTTTTGCTCTCATGGGCCTTGGCAATGTTTGTGAAAAAATGGGGAACGACGACGAGGCGCTTTTTTATTTTAAGAAACTTTTTTCTTCTGCTGATTATACAACTTTTGCCACAACCTCGGCCGCCAACATATACAGAAAAACAGGGAATTATGAGAAAGCCATTGAACTCTACGATGCAGTGCTTGCCTCAAACCCAAAGAATTCTCACGCATGGAACGGGAAAGCAGACTGTTTCAGGGGAATGAGGAAGTATGAAGCCGCCATTCATGCATGGAATAATGCACAAAAATATGGAATGAACCGGGCAAGCGCCATGACCAGAATAGGCGATTGCTATCTGGGCATGAATGATCTGGAAAACGCGGAAATCAGTTATCAGATAACTATAGCGGCGGGTTATGACAAATACGCCTGTCTGGGAATGTTTCGAATACATCTCAAGAGAAACCA
>JAQVLL010000229.1 GCA_028704195.1 Smithellaceae bacterium | reverse complement strand
TGGATTTTGTTCAGAAAAAAACCGTACCCATCGAGGAAAACCTTCCCGCGTATCCGGTCGTGCCGGCCCGGGCCGTCGCCGACAGCTTCGAACCCCTTCCCGGCCTGGAGCGGGTGGATCTTCAAAGGCCCTTTCATGTGCGAATGCACGATCTGGATTTAAATCACCATGTCAACAACACCTATTACGTGGAGTGGGCTATCGAGAGCCTGCCCATGGATATCATTCAGAACTGCCGGATCACCCGGATCGAGGTGGCGTATCGCGGGCAGGCCGTTTACGGGGATGAAATCCTTTCCCAGGCCCAGGTGGTCAGCGAGGGGCCCGAACCCGTGGTCATCCACCGGATTGTGCGGGAATCCGACGGCAGGGAACTGGCGCGCCTGAAAACGCAATGGACTCCGGCCCAGGGCGCTTATCATGCCGCCTTTAAAGCCAAGCGCCTGGCATAGGACGACCGCCGGCATGATCCGCTCAGGGAATCCGCATCCGCTGCTGAAGCATGAAACCGATATCAGTGGACGGAACCAGAGGCCGGCGCATCAGCGGCGGTCGTGCAATGCGCCTGAGGGCCTTGATCCGGATGGGTGGCGCGGACCAGCGATTGGCTGGCAGTAACCGGCGTGAAAGAAATAGCGGTGTTGTTTTACTTGACGCCCTTTAATGGGTGGCCCCGTTCCACAAAACAACCTCTGACTTCTTACGAGGCCATCGCAAAAATTTGACTCCATGCCTTTCAAAGTGTTCGCAATTTATTTTTCCAAAGTTTTAAGCCATGCTGCGCCACGACGTTGGCATGGTCTCAACTTCTTGATGGCTCATGAACTCCTCAAATTCACAAAATCTGTCAGAATGCAAAAGACCGACGGCGTCGGCCCTGCATCTTACACAGTGCCGCATCAGAGGCACATGTTTGGCGGCCGCCGCGCGAATCCTTTCAAGCTCAGGTCCGGAGACAGTGGCAATATGCTCAAAAGGCGTACCGACTACGGGATACAAGGGAATGCAATTCATGAGGTCAACCGCAAACCCGCGCAGACACTCGGCAATTGCTTCAATATGATCCGAGTTAATGCCCGGTATAACAACGGTGTTGACTTTGACTGTTACGCCAAACTCCTTGAGCCTTAGCAAAGATTCTTGCTGCCTTGCCCAAAGCAGCGCCGCAGCTTCTCTGCCCCGATAAAGCTTGTCGCCGATACGCGCCCACGCATATATCCTTTGACCGATGGCAGGTTCTACAGCGTTAACGGTAAGCGTGACATGAGTCACCCCTGCGGCAATCATTTCACCCACATAATCCGCCATACGCAACCCATTCGTTGAAAGGCACAGAAGCAAATCGGGGTGGGTTTGGTGAATCTGTCTCATGATCCCAATAGTTTGAGCGGGATCGCAAAAAGGGTCTCCCGGCCCCGCAACGCCAACAACCGATATATTCGGATGCCGCTTCAGAACCGCATCGAGATACGGAAGGACGCGATCCGGTTCAAGAAGCCCGCATGACACTCCCGGCCGGCTTTCATGAATGCAATGATATCGCCGGTCACAGTAGTTGCACTGTATGTTGCAATCGTGTGCGATCGGCAAATGCACCCGCCCGTAAAGCTCTTTTGCAAACCTGTTAAAACAGGGGTGGCGGTCAAGTCTGTTCTGATTTCTGTTCTCCGTGGAATCCATATTCTCAGGACCGCATCTTTCCAATTTTAATGGCATCGACCGGGCAACTGTTCAGGCAGTCTCCGCAATTCGTGCAGTTAGCTTCATTAGGTCGCGTTCCCATTTCACAAACGCCAAGGCACTTTCCGCAATCATTGCATTCCCCTGTTTTGTATATTTTAAACCAGGAAAGCCTCTTTAAGAGCTCCAGTATCCCTCCTGTCGGGCAGATATAGCGGCACCAGAAATTCGATATGCCTAATCCCGCAATGACAAAAAAGAGAACCGCAAAAGTTCGAACCAGCCAGGAAACATTGGCGTGCTGAAATGTCAACGCCACCGACTCCCAGAATCCGCCGGTGGTTCGCATCGGGATATTCCAACGCGGATTGTTCAAAACGATCAGCTGAAAAATCGCCGCAACTGTCCCCAGCAATAAGCCCCACGGCGCAATTCGATTAAACGCATTCCGGGCACGCACTTTATAAAGGGAAATTTTTCCAACCAGTTGGTTAACCAATCCGCCGGGGCAGATCCAGCTGCAAAAAGAGCGCCCGAACAGCAAAACAGAAAGGGGCAGAAACAACCAGAAACCCCAGAATAACGCGGTAATTCTTCCCCAGCAGGGGATAACGGGGCAGGAAGCGCAATGAACAAACGGGACAGAAAACGGACATCTGAAAATGCCATAAAACGACCACTGCCCCAAAATTGTCAACATGACCACCTGGCTCAATCTTCGCCACCATGTCAGCCACTTGACGCTTTTCATACTCGTTTTCACATCAGACATCTTTTACCCCCAATCGTTCAATCAATTCCTGGCCTTTCTCTGAAATAGCAGGAATAAATCCTCCCTGTTTAAAATATGTTTGTCCTTCCACACTGCACATGAAGTTAATATAATCGTCGGCCAGCTCCGTATCTTCCGCATATTTTATTGAATTAATCGTAAACGGAAGCATGACGGTTGCAAACAGTTCTTCTGGAAATGCAATTATCTCAACTTTGCCTGCGAATTCAGGCATCCTCGTTAATCGGCGCTCCACAATTGTTGCATCGGCATCGGCGTTGACAACCGCAGGGATCATGCGGATAACGCAAGACTCCTCCTTGACGAGATTTTTCATGGCAGCATCCTTAATTCCGGCTTTCTCCAGCGCGACCTGCGCTCCTTTTTGCCCGGGACCGGAAGCGCTTTGAGGCAAAATCAGGCGCACCCCTGGCTTGGCCAAATCCGCAACCGACTGGATATTGGCGGGATTGCCCTTCGGGGTAATCAGGACATATTCCGAGAAGCACAACGGCTTAAAATATCTGACCAGGTTTTCCGACTGAAGTTTCTTGGTCAGCCCCATGGTCCTGGCGCCGAAAACATCCGTCGGCCGACCGGCGATCAACGACTTGCCCAGCGCCCCGGCAGACGCGCCGGTATAATAAATCTTTATCCCCTTTTTCTGTTCGTACAATGCATTGGCTCGGCAAAAGGATTCCGCAAGTCCGCCGCATGACCATACTCGCAGAGAAGTCGTCTGGAAAGAAGCCGCCCGCGCAAGTTCAACAGGCAGTGACGCAGCTGCAATGGAAGCCGCGGCCGTTTTCAAAAAACCCCTTCTGCCGATAACCCCGTTTTTCTCCTTCATGTTCTTTTCTCCTCGTTATTTCCAAGATCAATTCGCAGCCCATGAATCCGAATAGAAAAAATTGCATGCCTGGTTTGTCGATATGGACATTCACCTCTATCCATCGGATATTAATTACGGTTTGAACGCGAAGCTCCGGCTTATATCCGGTTTTTGAATATGTCAAATTCAAAATAATGATAGCATGAAACTTCCTGATTGAGCTTGTCAATAAAAGCTCTGAGAAAATCAGGTTTAGACATAAATTTATTGATTGGCATATATACTGGAGGCGGTTCCTATTTCTCATTGACGCATTCCGGCTTTTCCGTAACGACAAAATTTAATTCTCAAACATCGTTGCCGTTACATGATGAATCCCGGTAAGCGTAAAATTGACCGCATCTTCCCAAGCCCCGCGGAGTATGCCGCAAGGCTTCCATGGCAGATTTGTGGAGGCCCGGGGAGAGTGGAGAACGGAAATAAAGTTTGACCAAGCTATCATATTGATAGTTCATCAGATGCATCCCATAAATACGTGTTTTTCAGGTCTTAGCCTTACGTTTTCAGGGTCAAAAAACAGCGCTGAAATGTTACGGATCGATAAATCCTGTGGCGCATGGATGGTGCGAGGCATTTCCCCCCATCTTTTTGGCCGTCAAGCAAAAATATTCCCCCGCGAAACGCTATTTTGAGTTGTCTAACCAGTTGACTGTCTGGCGGAAGCCGGCTGTCCATTTCTTGAGCGAAATCCATTCTGCGTTCAACCTTTCGAGGGCTCATGAAATATCCGGGTTAACGAACGCCGCAGTGGCGATACATACCGTGCAACGCTGAAATCTGATTTTAAAATGAATCATTCTGACAATCCGATTCCGGTTTACCGACTAATCGACTTTCATTATTATTGTATTCGAATCAGGAATCAAAACCGCCATTTTTGATTTTTAAGTGCCATAATGGGTTATTTACATTTAATATGTTGTTTTTATTCTATTTTATTATTCAAAAAAGGTTTGACTTCTGTCTGATGCTTTTTTAGGCTGATGCGGTTATCAAACCCTTCTGATATTGTGAGTCATAAATGACATAATTAAAAGAATCACTTAAGGACTGCCATGAACAACCATTCCA
>JAQVLL010000228.1 GCA_028704195.1 Smithellaceae bacterium | reverse complement strand
TATCTGAATCAAACCATCCTGCCATATCCTGCAATACCAAAAAAAATTGGCAAGCACCCAAGTTAATAGAAATTGATTATACAGCAACAAATCTTAATGTCAGTGGTGCAGATGATGGTGGGACTTTGGGAGAAGATTTATCATAATCATAATCTGATACATTTCTGCAAACAATCCGTGATTATTAAGAACAGACTTAATCCAGCGTAAAGTTTTGGGATGTATAGATTGATTTATTTATACTGCTTTCTAATCACCGTTTTTTAAGTTTTAGCAAACTTTGTCAATTGCATGCCTGTCACATACTTACTTTTCCATCCATTGTAAACGAAAAAAAAGGCAGAGTCTTTCGACCCTGCCTTTTGATCTGTTTAAATTATAACCGCGTTATTTCTTTCTTCTGATCCCCGCCAATCCGAGGAGTCCCAAACCAAGGAGCAGCAATGTTGCCGGTTCCGGAACCGACGTCGCCACGTCGTAAGTAAAATTGTCAAAGTATACACTGTTTGAATAAATACCGGTGCTGCCAAACAGGACGTACGCAATGTCAGCGCCTGTTATAGCTAGAGTCGGACCACCATATGTAGCAGATGTAACGATTGCAGTTGCTTCATCGAGCAACACATTATTAATGTCGAAAGCTTGTAAGAAAATATTATCCTGATCTGCATTGTAATCTCCCATTACCACAGAAACCGAACCTACACCTGAAATAAGAAAATCTGCTCTGAAAGGAGAGGAGTGAGTAAACGGACTTGCCATTGCAGACATAAGTCCAGTAAAATCCGGGCCAGGGTTCGAAGCTACAGCTGTAATCTGATCATTTCCAGAAGATAAAACCACATCAGCGAAAACACCTGGACCACTGACGATCGTTCCAGCGGTAAACTCTTCAAAACCAATTACCGTTGCCCCTGCAGAACCAACACCAAAAAGCAGAAGCATTACAGTTAAAATTCCAATTAGCTTTTTCATTATACCTTCCTCCATATATGAAGAATTTTATTTTTAATTACATCGTTACCTTTTCTGACTTAATACATAGCACAGAGCATGCCAGACGTTAATATCATGGGGGATATAATGCTTATCATATTGTTATTATTGAATTATAATGAAATTTATGGTTAACGAAAACAAGGTTCAAACATCGCTGATTTTCTCAATTGTAAAGACATCCGACATTAAAAACAGCATGAAAGGATTGTTAAAAATCTTTACACATTCTTGACCTGTCAAACATCCCATCGCATGCGTGGAGTCCTCACCCCGAATAAATTGCATAAATATTTAATAATATATAGAATATTATCCTTCGTCCCAAAAGTTGGGACTCCCCGAAATGACATAGCTCAAATCAGAAAAAATCTTGATATTTTAAAACATCAATATAATCAAATGTTTTACAATTTTATGTTTTTGTAAAGAATTTCGACATCAGAGGCGGACAAAAGGTGACTTTTTGTAATCCGGGTTTACTGAAAACAAGATTGCCACGCCGCCTGAGAGGCGGCTCGCAATGACACGGGATTTTTGCATATTTCCCTTCGTGCCATTTCGACTCCGTTCGACTACGCTCAGGATAAACTCCGGGAGAAATCTTATAAATCAGCAAGATAAAGAAAGATTTCTCGTCGCGTTGCTCCTCGAAACGCGTGACCCGCAGGGTTATGACACAGATAGACAACAAATCTCTCTATTGCGTAATCTGGGTTAAAAAACAGGACTACATGAGGTAAGAACGAAGTGCTTTGCTGTTGTGATTGTCGGCATTGACAAACTCCGCCCCAATTTGGACGCTGTTTTCGTTATTGACGACTCTCTTCGGCTGGCAGGCTAAACGAATGGGTTTACTGCTTGAAGGAAGGTTGAAAACAACTTCAAATTTGGTGTCCTGTCCTGCCATCCTCAACCGGTCTTCCATCTCTTTGGCCAGAGATATTTTCAAACCGCCCATGGAAAGCTCGGTAATATCCACGATGCATTCCTGTTCGGTATCCGCCTGGATGATGACGGCAGGAACGGAAAGTGATTCACGGGGATATTGCCGCTTTTCCTTTCGTGATTCAACATCGGATGACTTTCTTTTGTTCAGGTAATCGGATAGAATGATTTCGATTGTCGACGATAAAGACCGCCTCTCCTCCCTGGAAACCCTTATCAAACCGTCATGCACTTCCCCGCTGACCCGGAAACAAATAGATCTGTCCTTCTTCATTAATAAGTCCTTAGACTTTAGTTAATTTTTTGCAAAGATTCGTAAGCAAATATCATACCTTAAACAATTATTACGATGGTTATAGATCCTTATAACGCTGTTATTACTTACGATTATTTTTGTAAACAGCAATAAGCAAACCAAAACCGTTTCCTGATGCTTCCATTTTTTTGTAACTTTGTAAAGGTTATCGACATATTATTTACAGCAACCATAATATAAACGATTGTCACTGCTTTGTCATTCGCTGACGGCTTCTCACCTCCCCCTGCACCCCCTCCAAGAAGTTGTGTCGTAATGTCATTGCGAGGGAGGGAAAGGACCGAAGCAATCTCATAAGTTCACGAATACATGAGATTACCACGACGCCTGAGAGGCGTCTCGTAACGTGTGACCTGAAAGGTTATGACAAAGAAGAATTACGGCACAGCTTCAAATGGTCGCCGGAGGTGGTCAAATACCTCTCCTGCACCCCTTACTTCACATAATCACTAAAACTGCAACCGGCCTTTGACAGGATAATCATTTTCCAATATAAGGCAGATAAAATATTTTATCAGGTTTTTTTGTGACCAACCACTATCATATTTTTGGACTGGACATTGAATCGGCTATTCCGCTTCCGGCCGCGCCTATCACCGGACACTCCGGCAGACGTTTACCGGATGTGGTCATTGAATACGGCAATCCACCGGATCATTTAGCCGGTCCGCAGAGCAAAAACATGCGTTACCTGGCCCGACCGGGCGAATTTTTGCTGCGTGTGGACTCCGTGGCCCGCTATTATGTGCGCGACGGAAGGCACATCGTTGTCGCGCCCGAGCCGGAGGCAGAAGACGAAAATGTCCTGATTTTTCTACTGGGGTCGGCATTCGGAGCCCTTTTGCATCAACGCAATATCCTTGTGCTTCATGCGGGGGCCATAGAGGTCAAGGGCCACAGCGTCCTTTTCACCGGAGATTCCGGCATCGGAAAATCCACGCTGGCCGCCGGATTCCATAAGCGCGGCTATCCCTTTCTGGCCGACGACGTTTGCGCGGTTGGAATGATCGACCGGCAACCTGCCGTGATCCCCGGATTTCCCCGCCTGAAACTGTGGGCCGACGTTCTGACAAAACTAAAACAGGATAAAGATCAGCTCAAAAGCATCCGCTGGACGAAGGGGATGAACAAATATTTTCTGCCCGTCGATCCTGTCCACAAATCACCGGTTCTCTTGAAATCGGTTTTCGTTCTGGAGGCTGCCAAATCAGATGCTATCAAAATCACCCGCCTGACAGGGGTGGACAAGATCAATTTCATCATTAAGAATACCTATCGACTGCAATTTCTCAACGGTCTGGGGGGCAAAGAGGAGCATTTCCGGCAGTGCGCGGCAGTGGCATCCCGCACAAACGTGCACAGGGTGGTGCGTCCCGATAAAGGTTTTTTACTGGACAAACTGATGGACGCGCTGGAGGAAAAATTTTAATCCCGCTCACGCGTTACGGGCGTTGATGTCCTGTAGTGTGCTGCGAGGTGGTTTATTCGAGCACAGCTTGATCAGGATGAAAAGGAAAGATGAGTAATTCATGAATGAAGCCGGAAAATCATCATGGCTGAAATCTTTAAAGGATGCACCCGCCAAATGGCGGCGGCGCAGCCGGACTGAGCGCATGCTGCTTTTGGAAGCGTCTGTGCTGCTGGGAGCGGCGCGTCTGGGAGTGCTGATCCTGCCGTTTCGGTGGTTGGCCAAATCACTGGGGCAGCACATGAAGGAAACGGATGAATCCATTCAACCCGGTGATCTGCATCTTGCCCGGATGATCGGCTGGGCGGTCCGTTCAGGTGCAAACTATACACCGTGGGAAAGTGTATGCCTGCCGCAGGCCGTGGCAGCCAAGTGGATGATCAAACGCCGCAGCATCCCCGGAACATTATATCTAGGAGTAATGAAGGACGAGACCAAGCCGGAAAAACTGGCGGCACATGCCTGGGTAAAATGCGGCCAGGTCATTTTGACCGGCGCGAAAGGCCACCGTCAATACACCGTGGTCTCGACATTTTCCTGAAAACGGGGTAGCTACTTGATTACTGTCCTCCGCCGGAGACTGTGTCGAAATTAGAAAAAGTGTCATAACCTTGCAGGTCACACGTTCCGAACGTATGTGAGGAATCTTAATGCATTGTATTTATTGAAAACAAGATTTCTCGCTTCGCTTCGAAATGACAT
>JAQVLL010000227.1 GCA_028704195.1 Smithellaceae bacterium | reverse complement strand
CTTTCTTGAACAGTCGCTGGTACGTATATGGGAGTCCGGTTTCGGTCCTAAGACCCAATGCGTTGAGTTCCCCTGCAATTTCAGTGCATGTCATTCCTTGATCAAGAAAGTTTTTGATAACCTCCCAGTTCTTTGGGCCTTCAATCCTACCCTTGCCCATTGAGCGTTTTAAGTTTTTGAGAATGCACGCCACATTTTTTGAGGTAAATTTCGATTTGATCAGGGGCTTAATTCCTTCAGTGTTGAGCCGCTCGGCTATGGCGATTTGATCAAGGCCTTCCGCGTTGTAAGCCATTATCCTGCGGTTGATCTCCTTTCTTCGACGCTCGCTGCAATTTTGCAGACCTTTTGCTTTAATACGCCGGGTTATATTCCTTTTGGTGTAGATCTGGCCCGGCAACCCGATGCCATCAGATTGCATCGCCCTTATAATATCTTCTTCGTTCAGTCCCTTGTGATATTGTTCGATTATGTACTTGTTGACATACCTTGCGGTCTGAATAGTTAAGAGTGTCGTGCTTGCTGCCGGTCCCTTCCAATG
This sequence comes from Smithellaceae bacterium, assembly GCA_028704195.1. Lineage (GTDB taxonomy): Bacteria > Desulfobacterota > Syntrophia > Syntrophales > Smithellaceae > UBA8904. The sequence continues at coordinate 3,890 of JAQVLL010000227.1, read as the reverse complement.
AATCTTAAGAGAGATCATTTCGTTCTGAAAAGTCAAAACAACTTTTTGAACGAAGCAGCGTAGCAGTTGTTTTCGGGTTATCATGTCGATTGAATGATGCCGGAAAGCCTCCTCAAAATTTTTGCACAGGTAATGCAACTGTCCTTTTTGATCTGCCGTTAAGGGAGCAGCGGAATCGGTAGAATTTTTACTGGATTTTTTAAAACGATCCACAGCCAAAAGTCGCTCCTGCCACTTAATTTCAAGCTCCTTTTTGACCAATTGGTTGTCTGAATCGACATCGAGGTAGGCGATCCCGGCCTCCTCTGCCTGCTTTTCCATCCGCCGCAATATTGATACCGTTTCAAGCTGTCTTGCTGTTGAATCAAGGCTATCTTTTTCATAACGAGCAACAACCTGATCGACACTAATTTCTCCCATAACTTTGAACAATGCCCGCGAGACAGCTTCATCTATTTGCCCGGCATCAAACACTCTCGATCTTATCTCGCATGGCGGCAAATATATCGGACTGGCGTAGTAGCTCCTTTTGGTGTTCTTAACGTTGTAACAGTTGATCATCCGTTTCCCGCAATGACCGCAGTAGAGAATCCCCTGTAAAAGGTTTTTCCCTTTACCAGCCGGTTGGAACTTACCTATCTGGTTTTTATGAATCTTATCCCGTAACCTCTGATAGGTTTTTCGATCGATGTAAGAATCGTGGTGGTCCTTAACGACAACGACTTTCGATCCATCCCCTCGTCGTTGTTTGGGCCTTCCCTTATGTGCGCCATGTTCGTGGAAGCCATTCCTCGGATCAGCCGTTCTGATGTAGTAGTAGTAATCTTGAGTATAGTTGGCATTTCGAAAAAGACGCATAAAATAACTCATTGTAGGTTTTTTCCAGACGATCTCATGATCATTCAATAATCGAGTTCTTTGGGTCGGCACATCAAGACCCTTTTCATAGAAATATCGGCTAACTGCGTGAGCAGATGGGAGTTCGACCGCTTTTTGGAATGCAAGCAGCAAGATATCTCGAACTTTTTTATCTGGATGTTTGGTCCATACCCCCTTTTTATCCGGGACTGAAATATAACCAATCGGGGGGGCAGACACTGCCTTGCCTGATTGAATCCTCGCACGGAGGCCATCCTTCATCTTTTTTGTTCGTTCTCTGTTTTCAAGCTGGGCTACTTCCATACGGATGGCTGCCAGAAATGCGTCATTTGCATCGTTTGGATCTACCAATCGACCGTCCTCAAAAAGAAGCACGTTAAAAATTTTACATTTTTGAAGCAGATTTTGAAAATCAAGCGCATTTCGACTCAATCGTGAAAAATCATGGAAGAATATAGCTCCAATCTGACCTTTTTCAACACGTCTACTAATGTCCAAGAACCCTTCCCTATTCATTGTTGAACAGCCGGATTTTCCAAGATCCTCGACAATTTCTATCATTGAAGGATGCCATCCCAGATGAAGAGCGTGGGTTTTTTGTTCTCGCTGATAAATTGGACTGGCGGTATTGACTTTAACTTGGATTTCGGTTGACTGCCTCACATATACGATCGCCTTTCTGGATAAATGGCTCTCTGAAATTTTGACTTTACGCATCATGGGCACCCCCGTTTTTTAATTCTTCAATATTGTTATTGATTTTAAATACTCGCAAAATTATTTTCACGGCTAATTCATCTCTACCATTTTCGATATCTGCGGCATCCTCTCGGGAAAAAGCGTGCTGCTTATAACCAACTGTATTTTCATTGTCTTTTTCTTTCATTTTTACCGCCTCCCCTTAAAGGGTTGTTTATGCATCCTCTGCCGATCAGGGTTATGAAGGTTCAAGGATGCACAAAACAGCGGGGTGGCGGTACGAGGCTATAAGGTTCCGTTTATGATATCGTGTACAATCTGTGCCGCTTCCAGCATGGATTCCAAGGCAAGGACTACTGGCGAATCTATCTGAACCGATCCTACAGGTTTATGGATGGTCTCGACCGTTATATCTTGGTACTCATTGCTGTCGTTCATGTAAATGTCCCCTTTTTCTTAGTCTCTGATTTTATTATGGCCGAAAAAGAAGGTTCACGCTCCGGGAAAAAAAGAGGCCAAAAAGGGTTAAAAAAATTACCGGAAAGGAGTATAAAAGAACCTCTGTGGATTTTTCACAGATTTAGAATTGCCATACTACACCATGAGGGGGCCTAAATGTTGTCTGTACCGCGCAGCCGAACTGAAAGACAATTCGTCTTTAACCGATCGTTTCAAAAAATTGTGGATTACACGAATCCTGACGGTAAATATGTTGATCCGACACGGATTTTGAATAAAGATATGCGGGCTCTTGAAGAGATTGGCAAGGATGCAGCGAGTTTCGTCCCGTTTTTTGAAGTGGTTATTCTAAAAGGCGTGGCAGGTGACTATTTCTATCAAATGGACCTGTGTGCTGGCTGTGATATTTCACTTTCAAACTGGAAAACAATCCACACGTGTTTGAAGGACTCGCTCTTGGTTTTTGAGAAAGAAAGGTTCGGAACCCAAGGGCGCCTTTTTATAGATGAATCAGACCTTTCGAAAAAATCGGATGCCAGACAGAATAGATATGAAAGAGATTTAAGTCTGGCCCAGGAGATCAAGGACGAATACACCGAATGGAAGAACATTTTGACCAAAATGGTCAATGAAGGCGCGACCCTCGCCGATATTTCCCAAAAATGTGGTTTGCCCGTAGAAACGGTCAAATTGTGCCTGTATTCAACGATCAGCGCTAAACCAACGATATCAACTCTTGCTTTAAAGATTATAGAGAACTCAGCCCCAGCCAAGGAATTGGGGATGCGGAATGGGAACAGGATTTATGATGAGATCATATCGAGGAAGAATGTTCGTGTATTTCCCAAGCGAGTTAGGTATACAAAATCCAAGAGAATAAAAGAATTTCCAACAGATCCGGTACAACTTGATAAGGATTAGAAAGAGGCGCAGGCTGTTGGCAAACAAAGCTGGCTTGGGCTGGCAAAATTTAACGAGGGTGTTCAGAATTCTGTGTCAGTTAACTGAAAGCTGATATAGTCAGCGAAACAAGGAGAACTGACATGAATCAAGAAGACCATGAATTCGATTTTTCAACAGCCCTGAAGGCCATCCAGGAAGGCAAGCCCCTTCTGGGCAGGGAAGGCATTCTCACTCCGTTAATCAAAAATCTCACCGAAGCAGCCCTTGAAGGCGAACTGGATTCGCATCTGGGCCGGGAAATCACCGCCAACCGCCGGAATGGGAAAAGCCGGAAGACCATCAAATCCTTGAATGGCGATTTTGAGTTGCGTACCCCTCGGGATCGTGGTGGGACCTTTTCTCCCCAATTGGTCAAGAAGCATCAGACCAGCCTGAATGACGAGATTGAGCAGAAAATAATTGCCCTCTATGGCCTGGGCATGAGCTACCAGGATATCTCGGCCCATCTTCAGGAGATATACGGTCTTGAGGTGTCTGCCGGCACCTTGAGCATCATTACCGATAAAATTATCCATACGGTCAAAGAATGGCAAGCCCGGCCCCTGGAATCGATTTATCCGATTGTCTGGCTCGATGCCATTCATTACAAGATCCGTGAAAACGGCAAGGTTGCCGGCAAGGCTGTGTACACAATCCTCGGCGTCAACCTTGAGGGGCGGAAGGAAGTTCTGGGTCTGTATATTTCCGAGCATGAAGGGGCCAATTTCTGGCTTCAGGTGCTGACAGATCTTTCGAATCGGGGCGTGAAGGATGTCCTGATCGCCTGTGTTGACGGTCTTAAAGGTTTCCCCGAGGCCATTGAGGCCATTTTCCCGAATACCGAGATTCAGCTCTGCATTGTCCACCAGATCCGGAATTCTCTGAAGTACGTTGGCTCAAAGAACCAGAAA
>JAQVLL010000226.1 GCA_028704195.1 Smithellaceae bacterium | reverse complement strand
ATTAATCGGGTATGTGTATTATAAAAGGACGGAGGAGTTGTTTTTGATCGATACATGGAGCCTGCCCCGTGATGTCAGGCGCATTGCCCCCAATGCGCTGGAAGCGAAGGTTTTTGTTCCGGAAGACTCTCTCTGGTTTTCCGGCCATTTTCCTGGAGAACCGATTTTACCGGGCATCGCGGTGGTTCATACCGTCTATGAAACCATTTTGCAGGATGCGCAAGACCGGGGAGAGAGTGTACGTATTTTATCTCTGAGAAGAATCAGGTTTACAAGCCCTGTCCGTCCAGGTGACACGTTGTTGATCAGTATGACCAGCGAAGATGCAAGTATTGAGAAAAATTATATTTTTAAAGTGACCGTCGGAGAAAACACGGCCAGTAGCGGTCTTGTGGCTGTGGTAAAAATGTGAAAGACAAAAAGGTGAAAAGGAGGATGGAATGCCTGAAAGTATCGAAAAAAAAGGCATTGTGCGGCATGTGGCGGAAATCATCATAGGAGAACTGAAACTGGAAGATGTCATCCCGGACACATTTGATCCGGATATGGATCTGGTGGATGAACTGGGCATTGACAGTATGGATCTGGCAACCATTGCTCTGGTTTTACAGGATGAATACAAAATTATTATCGATGAAGATGATTATCCCCGGCTGAAAACCGTGCGCCTTATTAGTGCGTATATAGAGGAAAAGCTTGCAGCGAAACATTGATGCAGATGCTGAAGGATTGGAATGACCATCGCAAACAATACATCCGTGATCTCAGGGAAAATGAGATTTTCAGACCTGTTAGCCATTGAGGAAATCAGGGAACGCTGGGAAAAGGTGCGGAAATATTTCTTTCTCCGTGAGTCGACCTACGACATGAGCAACCGCTGCAACATCCGCTGTGACGGATGTTACTACTATGAAGGCGACAAGCAGTTTGCTGCCGAAAATCTCAATGTTGAAGACTGGCGGCGGCTGATGAGGGCCGAGAAGGCGCGGGGGATAACCTACGTTGTTCTGGCAGGGGCGGAACCGTCGCTTGTCCCGGAACTTCTTGAGGCATGCTATGCCGAGATGCCGCTCGGGAGCATCGCGACCAATGGAATCAAAAAAATTCCGGAGTCGGTGGCCTACAAAATTCATATCTCCGTTTGGGGGAATGATGAAACCAGTCTTCGGGTGCGCCGGGCGAAAAATCTTCTTAAGCGGCAGATCGAAAATTATTCCAACGATCCGCGAGCGGTTTTTGTCTATACCTTCACACATGATAATATTGATGAAGTGCACGATGTGGCCACCCAGCTGGCTGATTCCGGCTGCCAAATGACGTTCAACGTTTTTTCATCACCGGTGGGATATCAGGGGCTCCTGAGGCACGACGAAAAATCGCTTCAGCTCACCCGTGGGGCAATGATTGATCTTTTGAACCGCTATCCCCGACATGTTCTTTTTTCGGTATACAATGCCGTTTCGCACACGTCACCGGCAGGATTGCACGAATTGTTCGGCTGTTCCTACCCCAGATGTAATCCGTCGCAGGATATTGGACTGGGCCGATCCTTTCGTCAGTACAGGACGGATTTGAATTGGGATCGATCCGTGGCCTGCTGCGTCCCGGACACGGATTGTGCCGATTGCCGTCATTATGCGGCAGGTTCGGCAGTCGTTACGGCGCGCCTGTATCGCCATGTCAATGATCCCGACACGTTCAAATCATGGCTGGACTATGTGGACACCTATCTGGCCGTGTGGGTGATGGGGTATGAAAAGGGGGAGAATCTCTGTGAACGCGTCATTCAGCCTCCGGTCAAGGGGTAAGGAATGCGAGTGCGCAATAGAACAAAAGTTAAAGGTATTGAATCATGAAAACGGTCAGTTCCCTGCTGGATCCTGTCTGGTACGAACGTTATAAAAGAATATCCAATCTTAATATTCGCAGCTCGATATACGATGTGACCAACCGCTGCAATCTTCGCTGCAAGGGATGCTTCTTTTTCTCCTCCGGTGAACATCATGTACAGGAAGAAACCGATTTGAAAAAGTGGGAAGCCTTTATTGACCGCGAAAAAGCCCGCGGCGTGAACCTGGCGATTCTGATCGGGGGTGAGCCGACCCTGTGCATGGATCGCGTCGAAGCCTTTTACAAACGTGTTCCTTCCTATTGTGCGACAAATGGCTTGATTAAAGTGCCGCGCGAAAGATTTCCCGACATGATGGTGGGGATTTCTCTGTGGGGGGACAGTGAAGACGAAAAAATTCTTCGGGGGAAAGACACGTTTGCCGTATCCAGCAAAAATTACGAAGGGGATTCCTATACTTACTATCTTTACACCATAACCCCCAAACAGGTGGGTAAAATTGAGCCGGTCATTAAACGGATTGTGGATATCGGTTTGAAAGTTCATCTGCAGCTTTTGTCCAATGACGAGGGTGTGGACGGCTTTCACTGGCGGGAGGGAGAACTCCGCGATCTGCGCGCGGAGATGGACGAAATGCTGGAGAGGTATCCGCACACCGTCATTTCCAGTAAGTATTATCATGAAGTCATTACCACTGGCATGATGCTCGGGCGCCGCTTCGGCTGGCGTGAATGTCCCTCGGTGACCGAATCGCTCGATAACCGCCAACCGCCCGTACGCCGACTGATTCATTTCTGCCGCTGGGCTGCCGATTTAAAGACGGTTCATCGCTGCTGCACGTCCGCGACGCGCGATTGTGCTACCTGCAAGGACGGCGCGGCTCACATGAGCTGGATCATGGTGAATAAACGCGATCATATCGTCAGTACACGGGATCTGCAGAACTGGATTGAAGTGTATGAGATGTTCGCCAAGCTCTACCGGTTGATTCCATGGTAAAAGAGACTGTAAGGCTGTAGGATATTAGGCTGTTAGGCTATAGACTGTAGACTGTAGCCTATTGGGCTGTTGGAAAAATAATGACTTCTATCATGTCCCAGCAGAAGCATTCTTTTTTGTCTTTAAAAAATCAAAAAAATTATAATTGATATTTTTAGCAAGGTCTTGCATTATAAAAACTTGACGCCGCGGGACTGGTTTCCGGTGGTGATAGGAAAAGAGGGTGCATACAACGTGTCGAAAAAAACGTTCATTCTGGGCTATGATGCTGTTTCTTCCCTGGGAACGGATCTGGAGAGTCAGTGGCGGCGTGCTGTTCATGGCGAGAGCGGAATCGGGCCGCTGACGCGGTTCCCCCTGACTGCTGATTTTCCCGTGCGAGTGGCCGGGCAGGTGGGTGAAGTTGATATACGGCCCTATCCGTTTTTACAGCCCCGCGAAATGGCACATTGGACGTCGCCGATTTACCAATATGCTTTGCTGGTGGTTTATCGGGCACTGAAAATGAGTGGCCTGGAAATAACCTCCGACATCGCGCCGCGTGTGGCCGTCACGTTCAGTTCCGCCGTCGGCGGCATGGACGCGGTTTTAAAAGCGGACCGCCAGATGATTGCCGAAAGGAAAATGCCGCATCCTTTTGCCAATCCAAATTCCTGCATCAACATGGTTGGCGGCAAGGTTTCCATTCTGACCAAGGCCACCGGTCCGATCAGTTCCACGATTACGGCTTGCGCCACCGGTGTGACTTCCATGATTATCGGCGACATGATGCTCAAACTTGACCTGGCGGATGTGGTCATTGCCGGCGCGGTGGATTGTCCGCTGGTGGAGCCCATTCTGGCTGGTTTTATCACCATGAACGGTGCTTATCGCCCGAAAGAAGGGCAACCCGAAGACCCCCCCGAAAAAACAAGCCGACCTTTTTCGGCCAACCGAAGGGGGTTTGTGGTATCTGAAGGGGCCGGTTGTGTCATTCTGGCAACGGATGAATTTACACGCGCCCACGGACTTGACGCGAGGATGGAAATGGCCGGTTCGGCAATGACATCGGATGCCAGCCATTTTGTGGCGCCCAATCTCGTAACTGTCCAAAGATGTATTGAACTTTCGATTGCCGCCGCCGGCCTGCAGCCACAGGATGTTGATGCCGTCAATGCTCATGCGACCTCGACAAAAATCGGCGATAAAGTGGAAGCGGATGCGCTTGACAACGTGTTCGGCAAAAAAACGCCACCCACGTCAGCCAATAAATCGCAGTTGGGGCATGCGATGGGAGCGTCATCCGCCATCGAGACGATCCTGGCCATGCAGGGAATGATGCAAAACACCTTGCTTCCGACCATTAACTTCGAACCGGATCCGGCAATTACTATTGATTGTGTCCCTGAGGGCACCCGGAGTCTGCAGCAGGAATTCGTCCTGAAAAATGCTTTTGGCTTTGGCGGCTGTAATTCCTGCTTGATCTTGAGACGCATAGGCTGATGAATGGAATGTAGATTGTCAACTACCCCTCCCTAACGGAAGGGGCTTGTAGAAGCCCGAGTTGACAAGGGGGCTTGAAAAAGCAGCAGTTGGTATGGTCACGACACCCTGGGGTATTCCGCACGCTTCAGGCTCTGTCGCC
>JAQVLL010000225.1 GCA_028704195.1 Smithellaceae bacterium | reverse complement strand
ATGAGATTGCTTCGGTCGTTTCCCTCCCTCGCAATGACATTGTTACATAGTCTGCCCCTCCAGAGGGAGACAAAAAAAAGAGTGGCAACAGCCATCAAACACTGGAATCTGAAAACGAATGATTAAACAATTAAGCAAAGCAGTCCGACAATTCAAGACGCAGCTTCCCTATCTGCCTATGGCCTTTGGCCTGGTGTATCGCGCCGCGGGAGGGCTGACTATTGCGTGGCTGGGGCTGCTTCTGATACAGGGACTGCTGCCGGTCGCCATGGTATACCTGACCAAGGTACTGGTGGACGGCATCGCGCAGGTCATCAAAGACAGCGGTGGACTACAGGGGCTGGTGACGCTGGCTCCGGCAGCGGCTGCGATGGTTTGCATTCTTGTGGCGATTGAGGTTTTTCAGAGCGCCAGCCGCTGGCTGCGGACAGCCCAATCCGAAAGAGTACAGGACTCCGTCCACGAACTCATTCACGAGAAGGCCATGTCTCTGGACATGTCCTTTTATGACAATCCCGACTACTACGATCAGCTTCACAGGGCCCGTGTCGATGCGCTATCCCGTCCCACCGCGCTGATGGAAAATGCCGGTGCACTGCTGCAAAGCTTCATCACGCTGGTGGCCATGGCAGGCGTTTTGCTGACCTTTGGCCTCTGGATTCCCGTTTTACTGGCACTGAGCACAATTCCCGCGCTGGTCGTGGTCATGCGCCATACGATGCGCTTTCACCTGTGGCGGATGCTCAATACGACGGCTATCCGCAAGACCCATTACTACGATATGATGCTGACGTCGCGCGAGGCGGCTGCGGAAATGAGGCTTTTTCACCTGGGTACTCATTTCCGTGGATTGTTCAAGGAGCTGCGCGCGAGACTGCGCAGCGAAAAGGTGGTCCTCGCCCGAAATGAAGCAGTCGCCACGGCCGTGGCGGCGCTGATCGGCCTGGCCACCATGGCGGGGGCTCTGGCGTGGATGGGCCTTCAGGCTTCACGGGGGCTTTTAAGCCTCGGGGACATGGCGCTCTTTGTCCAGGCTTTTTTCCAGGGACAGCGCATGATGCGTTCCCTTCTGGGCAGTGCCGGAGAAATTTACCGCAACATAATGTTTCTGGAAAATCTGTTTGAATTTCTTGAGCTCAAGCCCAAAATCACCGAGGCCTCCGATCCGCCTCCCCACCCGGGGCTTCAAAAAGAAATCCACCTGCAGAATGTAACGTTTTGTTATCCCGGCAGCAACCGGCCTGCACTGGTCAATTTCAACCTGAGCATTCCGGCCAGGAAAATTACGGCGCTTGTGGGCGAAAACGGCGCGGGAAAAACCACACTCATCAGACTTCTCTGCCGTTTTTATGATCCGGAAGGCGGCCATATCATGATCGATGGCAGGGACATCCGCACTCTCTCCACAGAATCGCTTCGGCGGCAGACCACCGTTCTTTTCCAGGAGCCGGTGCGTTATCACGACACGGTATTCAACAACATTGCTTTTGGCGACATTGGCAGCAGGCCGGATGCAGCACGAATTGAAACCGCGGCGCGGGACGCGGGCGCCGATGCTCCCATTTCCCGCCTGCCGGACACCTATTCGGCGGTTCTGGGAAAATGGTTCGGTGGCGCGGAATTGAGTGGAGGCGAATGGCAGCGGCTGGCTCTTGCCCGGGCCTTCCTGCGGCAGGCCCAGCTGATCATTCTGGACGAACCGACAAGCTCTATGGACTCGTGGGCGGAAGCAGACTGGCTGGCTCGGTTCCGCCAACTGGTCGCAGGCCGGACGGCGCTCATCATTACACACCGTTTTACCACGGCCATGCAGGCGGACATCATTCACGTGATGGACCGCGGACGCGTCATCGAATCCGGCAGCCACGAAGAATTGCTGGCCGCGGGAGGGCGCTACGCGCTGTCCTGGACGCAGCAGATGCGCGGCAGTGTATCGCGGGCAAAAAGCGAATGATGGATGTTGGAGCCGTCAACTCTTTGCAATATTGAAATCTTCGCATAATCATGAAAGTTTATAATCCTTGAGATAGCTCGTTCCTTTGATGACCGCTTGTGCAATGAGCAAAAGAGTCATTTCGAAACCCTACGGCAATGTCCAGGATAAACTCCACGAGAAATCTTGTTTATAAGATTGCCACGCCGCCTGAGAGGCGGCTCGTAATGACAAAATCGTGTGCCATAACCTTTCAGGTTGCGTGTTCACGCTTCGACAGGCTCAGCGACCGCAGGGACAAAGAAGGATCAAGATACAAGGACAAAGGCAAAAAGGTTAAAGGAATTTCCTCCCCCTAACCCCCTCCAGAGGGGGACAACCTTTTATGTCCTCCGCCGGCGGAGGTGGCACGAAGTGCCGGAGGTGGTTGTTGCAGGGATTGCTCCCCGAGCAATCCGAAACAGCGCGCCTGGCAAACACGTCCTACATTAAAAAGCATCCTCTCATCCCCCAAGCCCCGATCACACTTTTTTTCTTTTATATCTCTTCCCTGTCGCTGAATGCCTGCTTTCCGGAGTAACAATATCCTTCTGCCGCTGTTTCTTTACCGGGTCTTTTTCCACGAAAATCTTCCTGCCGGTTGCCGGATCAATCCCCGTCCAGTACATGAGCGCAGAAAAGGTTGAGGGAAGGGGTGTGAAGATCTGCACCTGCTGAGGCGTTGTTTTTAATTCACGCGAGGCGAAGGATTTCAATTCGCGCATGTCGTTTTCGGTGCAGCCCGGATGGGCGGCAATAAAATAATACGTCAGAAATTGTTTTTGTTTTGCTTTTGCATTGACCTTTTCAAAAAGGCGCTTGAAATCGATTAATGCCCCCGACACCGGCTTTCCCATCAGTGCAAGCGTGGATGACACGGCATGTTCCGGCGCAATCTTCAGCTGCCCTGAAGTGTAATGTCTCACCAGCTCCCGCAGATAGGACAGTCCGTTTTTCTTATCCGCCAGTACCAGGTCATGACGAATGCCCGAAGCGACAAATATTTTTTTGACGCCCGGAATCCGTCGAAGGGCCGCAAGCAGCCTGATCTGCCGCATGTGGTCCGGCTTCAGGGAAGAGCACACACGCGGGTACAGGCATCGTTTGTCCGGGCACGCGCCCCGGCTTGGTTTGCGGGTGCAGTCGATTCCATACATGTTGGCTGTCGCTCCGCCGACATCGACGATATATCCCGTAAAACCCGGAAGGGCCGCTATTTTCCGAGCTTCGGCCAAAATCGATTCTTCACTGCGGCTGAGAATCGTCCTTCCTTCGTGCAAAGCGATGGAACAGAAACGGCATTCCCCGAAACAGCCCCGGTGGGTGGTCAACGAAAAAGAAATGGTGTCCATGGCGCGGACTTTGCCTTTTTTTTCATAAAAAGGGTGCACGCGACGGGAAAAATCCAGGTTGTAAACGGCATCCAGTTCTTCCGTGGTCAAATGAGGCTGTGGCGGATGATGCACCAGACAACGGCTGCCGTATCCCTGGTAAAGCCCCCGCGCCGTAACCGGATCGTTTTCGCCTGAAAAGATTTTGAACATTCGCGCAAATGCTTCCGGATTGGCTTTCACTTTTTCATAAGAGGGCAATTCCAGATAGCCCGGCGGTGGATTATTTTCAATGACGCAGGTGCCGCGTATATCTTTGAGATCATTTCCCTGGGCGAGCCTTTGCGCGATTTCAAGAACAGCACGCTCCGCCATGCCGTAAGCCAGGATATCGGCGCGGGCATCGAATAAAATTGCTCGCCGGATTGCGTCCGACCAGAAATCGTAATGGGCTATCCGCCGCATGCCAGCCTCCACACCGCCTAAAACAAGCGGCTTTGTTTTTTTAAAATAACGGCGGATGAGATTGGCGTATGCAATAACGGCACGATCGGGTCGGCGGCTGTTTTTGCCTCCGGGCGTCAGGTCATCTTCACTCCTTCTTTTTTTCAGGGCGGTGTAATTGGCAACCATGGAGTCCATGCAGCCGCCGGTGACTCCCCAGAAAAGCCGGGGCTCACCCAGGCGCTGAATGTCCGCGCCGTTTTCCGGATCCGGCTGCGCGATGATTCCCACGCGATACCCGGCGGCAGCCAGCACACGGCCGATGACCGCCACACCAATGTGCGGACTGTCGATATAGGCATCACCCGTCACCAGGATGACATCAGGCCGGCCCCATGAAAGTTTACTGATTTCTTCTGAAGTTGTCGGAAGAAGCATTTACAGCACACCGATCATCATCAGGCCCAGAATCAAGGCTGCCAGCATGGCGATCAGCGAAAAACGTCCGGACCAGCGATGTAAGGCGCGGACAGTGGTTTTATCGGCGGCTTTGAAAGAGTAAAACCCTAAATAAAGGGTAAAACAGAATAAAAGAATCGCGAAGAGTCCGACCCGGTGATGCAGTCCTGAAAGGTGATTCCCGGTCGATATGACGACATTGACAATAGCCATGGCCGCTCCGGCAATCCCGATTACGACCCCTGCCGTATTGATTGCCTTGTGAAGTTTCAGCC
>JAQVLL010000224.1 GCA_028704195.1 Smithellaceae bacterium | reverse complement strand
AATAGATTTATTTTATCACGCGGAATTTGTACGCCTTGTCCGTGAAACCTGTCGTATGAATGCATGCAGGAAATGCTGCTAAAAAATTGTCCAACGCGCATAGTGTTTTTCCCTTACTTTTTTGAAGACTTCATTAACAATAATGATGCGAGATGTAAAGTAAAATGCTTATGTCCGGTTGACTCCTGAGGCTGAATGTAGGATATTTCTAAAAGACAGGATGCTTATGCAGATGAAAGATCGTTTTACTGTGAAAATTCAGTCCATTGCTTTTGGCGGTTCCGGTGTCGGGCGCGCGGACGGATTGGTTATTTTTGTGCCTTTTACCGCTCCTGAAGATATTGTGGAAATTGAAATTGTCGCAAGGAGGAAAAAATTTGCCCGGGGTCGGCTCATAAGAGTCGTTGAACCTTCCCGGAGGCGGACCCTTCCGCTCTGCCGCTATTATGGCATTTGCGGCGGCTGTTCCTATCAGCATATCGATTATGAATGTCAGCTCGAGATCAAACAGCAGCAGGTGCAGGAGGTTTTTTCCAGAATCGGCGCGATCGCGCATCCCGAAGTCAGCGAGATTATCCCGTCACCTATGAATTTCGGCTATCGTGGCAAAGCGCGGCTTCATGCCGCAAAGATGACCGCGGGTGTCCGGCTGGGGTTTATGGATGTTTCCGGCGGGAGGCTTGTGGATATTGAACGATGTGAGATCATGGATGAAACCATCAATGAACAGATTCGGGAGGCAAGGGCAAAAGGGATGAATTTAGTTGATGATGGCGATGTGACATTCTGGTCAGGTCCTCAGAATCCCTCTGAAGACACCATTGTCCGAATGGTGAAAGGCCGCGAGTTTCTCATTCCTTTCGCAGGGTTTTTTCAGGCCAACCTGCATCTGACAGGCCGGATGGTGGATGAGGTCAGCCGTCTGATCGGCACGGGGAAAAGAGATACGATAATCGATGCCTGCTGCGGTTCAGGCCTTTTTTCGATTTTTATGGCGCCTTATGCCCTTCGCATGATTGGTGTGGAAATTAATGAAAAATCTGTCCGCTACGCGCGTGAAAATGCAAAAAGGCAGGAAATAGGAAACACGGAGTTTATTTGCGGCGACGTGGAAGACGTCCTGGTTGACATGGCGCGCAGGAAAGATAGTATGGATCTGATCATCCTTGATCCCCCGCGCACCGGTTTGAGCAGGAAAACCATTGTCGCCGTTTCAGAATTAAAGTTTCGGGAAATTATCTATATTTCTTGTGATCCGGCCACACAGGCGAGGGATGTAAAAAAATTCCACGATAACGGCTACTGCCTGGAAAGCCTTATACCCATGGACATGTTTTCGCAAACGGAGCATATTGAGACCATCGCCTTGTTAAGGCGGAGTTAGATTGATAAAGCAGAGATTGAAAAAAAGTAGTGTTAGGCTGTTTTTCAGAGGGCCGTACCGGAGAACTATATGATTGACATACGGGGGATATCAGTATAAAAATACATGGTAAATACTAGCTGTTTCACTGACTGTTTAAAAACGGACTCGCAGCGGGCCGCAATGGAGGGTGTACACATGGCGACGGGGTCTACGGAAAATCCGGACGATGGTTTGTCCACGGGAGATGAAACAATCCTTCTGGTTGATGATGAAGAAGTCATTATCGATGTCGCGCGGGATATGCTGGAAATACTCGGTTACCGGGTGATTGTTGCGCAGGACGGTCAGCACGCGATTGACATTTATGCCGGGCTGAAAGATGAAATCGCTCTGGTCATCCTGGACATGGTTATGCCCGGACTCAGTGGCGCCGATGTTTTTCAGGCATTGAAAACAATCAACCCGAAAGTGAAAGTCATTCTGGCCAGTGGTTACATTATGAGCAGACAGGTTGCGGCGGTCATGGAACAGGGATGCCGGGCATTTATGCCCAAACCCTACCGGATGGAGGATCTTGCCGAAACAATCAGGGCAATTATAGACAAGGCCTGATACTGTTTTAGAAAATATTTATGGCTTTCCATTAAAAATACTGCTATTTTTACGTGATATTCAATTATTTTTTTTAGTTCAGGGGAGGGTAAAATGTCATCAAAGAGCAAGGAAGTGCGCCTCGAGCAACGGCGGGTACTGGAAAAGAAACTGGAGCTGAGGCTTTCGAAACTGGCAGATCTCGGGGTCGCGAAAGAAAAAGCAAAAAGTGATCCTCTGGTGAAGAAACTGCAATCGCAGATCCGGGAAACAAATCTTCGTATTGCCGCGTTTGATAAAAATGCTGAAAAGGTCCTGGCAATGAAGCAGGCCAAAGAGAAGAAACTGGCCGAAAAACTTGCACCTAAAGAAGAACACGAAGTACAGGAAAAGGAATCCAAAACGAAAAAGAAACCGGTGTCGGGTGAGAAGGAGCCTAAAAAGAAACCGGTTGAGGGGGATGCTCAGAAAAAGCCCCGTAAAAAGAAAGAGGAAGCTCCGGCTCAATAAATTTTCCGGACAAAAAAGGCAAACTGCATTATGCAATTTGCCTTTTTTAATATTTTGGCGTCCCCACGGGGAGTCGAACCCCGGTTACAGGCGTGAAAGGCCCGTGTCCTAGGCCTCTAGACGATGGGGACGTCGTTGTGCCTGGCGTTCAAGTAAGTTGCGTCTTATATATTTTTCAAACCGGAATGTCAAGCACTGCCTCAATTATTTTAAAGCTTTTGACAACAGAAGAAAAAATCATTAAAATTCTCAAAAACATTGGTGTTTTGTTTACGATTTCTGTGTTGACCTTGCTGCAATACCGGGTCTAACTAAAAACCGCACGGAATCCGTAAAGGATATTGGAAAAGCGGACCATCAAAAAAGCTGGAGGTGATTGATGAATGTTCATGATTTCAGAAAGCCGGAAAATTCTGTAAATGACATCTTTGTCCATCGATGGTCGCCCCGGGCCATGTCCGGCGAGCAAATCGATGACGCAACGCTGATGTCGCTCTTTGAAGCGGCGCGCTGGGCGCCTTCATCCAACAACAATCAGCCCTGGCGCTTTATCTACGCGCGGCGAGGCACACCCAGATGGGAAGTATTTTTCGGCCTGCTGGCCGAGGGCAATCAGGTCTGGGCGACAGACGCCGCCGTGCTGATCGTCGTCATTTCGAAGACCACCTTCGATTCCGGGAAACCGGCCCGAACGCATTCTTATGACGCGGGCGCCGCGTGGGTGAGCCTGGCCCTGCAGGGGTCTTTGCTGAATATCGTGGTTCACGGCATGCAGGGGTTTGACTATGACCGTGCAAAACAGGAACTGCGGGTGCCCGATGATTATCAGGTGGAAGCCATGATTGCCGTCGGCAGACACGGCAAAAAAGAAGACCTGCCTGCTTATCTTCAGGAACGAGAGTTTCCGTCCCCGAGAAAAAAGGTTTCTGAAATCGCCATGGAGGGAATGTTTTTATAATAGCCCTGACCGGCATGATTAGAAATGCACGACCGCTGTGAGCGGCACGGGCGGATAAATCTGTCCGTGATTGGGCGGCATGGAGTTATAGACCCAGTCAATATCCATTATACCCAGCCTGACACCGCGACGTCTGACGTAGCTGTTGAAAGTTCCGCGCGCCAGGACATCTTCCATTTGCATGGTCAGGCCGAAAACGGCAATCGGAGTGTCGGGTTTGATCCTGTTCAGGTCTGATGAGAAAGCCCCGGGATGAAAGGCCAGTCTGCTGTCGTCTGACGCCTGGCACTGGATGACCGGGATGACAACAGGATAACCGTCGTTGCCAATGTACGATAAAAATTTTAGGGAATCGAGCCGGTTAAACAATTCTTTTCCAAAATGGGAAAGTGCTCCCTGATGCTTGATATTTGCGGCAGCCCCCTTCGCCATTCTGGTAAGGATGGCTGAAATGGCGATATTCAAAAGAGGCAGTGGCTCTCCGACCGAGGTTTGCTTCAGATTAAGGTAATGCACGGTGTTGATGCCGAAGTAAGTATTATAGCGGAACATGGGCTGTTGATTGTATACTTCATATTCCGGACCTTCTTTTTTTGAATGTGTCCAGAGGGCTTTCCCCCTCCAGAACTTCTTATCCAGCGTCAGAATGGCAAAGCCGATCTTCGGATTTTGCCGCATGTAGGCTTTGCTCATACCCTGACAGAATTCTCCGATGGTCAGTTGTGAAGGGGCCGGCGCCATTACCGAAGTCAGAAGAGAAATATGAGGAAGCCCTTCCGGGGTCACCGTGGCGATAATGCCCACTTTTTCTGATGGTGCAAAAGCCTTCATGTCCGATTGAGAAAAATGATTTTTATGGGTCATGCGTTTTGTCCTTTCGGCGCTCTTCAGCAGCCGGATAAATGGATGCCGGTGTCTTTGTTTTTGTCTTTCCGTATTTGGTTTGTGCTTTGCGAAAGTCTCGTTGACCCACTCCAGGCAACAGGCGTTTGGGGCACACAGTTTTGAGCAATCCGTGTCAGTTCTTCCATGAAAGATCGTTGGGGAAGGTCATGCTT
>JAQVLL010000223.1 GCA_028704195.1 Smithellaceae bacterium | reverse complement strand
CCCTTCTTATGGGAAAGGCGCCTGGGAGCTGATCATTTTCACGGACTACTTTTGTCCCCCGTGCCAGGCCGCCGAAAAGGATCTGGGTCCGGAAATTGAAAGGCTTATCAACCGGGGCGATGTTAAAATTACCTTTGTGGATTTTCCGGGTTATAAACATTCTGCACTTTACTCGAAGTATTTTCTTTATGCCGCCAAAGCCCGCAAAGACCATCGGAATGCCATGAAAGCAAGACATGTGCTCTTCTCGCTGGCGGCACAAAAAAAAATCCAACAGGAACCCCTTTTATCCGCCGCTTTAACATCCCAAAATGTTGCACTAAAACCCATAGATCCGAAACCCGTCTATAACGAATGGTCGGCAATGATCAAACGATATGATATCGATCAGACCCCCACGTGCCTGCTGCGTTTTTCCAGCACTTATACAAAAAAATTTAGCAATTCCGAAAACATTCGAACAAAACTGATGCCGGAGCTTCAAAAGCGCTTTCCCTCTACGAAGTGAAAGCGTATAAAAATATTCAGGGTTGATTTTTCTACCAACCTGAATTACAAGACACCAAATTTCATTTTCATCACGATCGGTAAAATAATTCTTCTATATGGGCTATATTCTAAATACAACAAATGATTATCATATTCACACCCTGAATACGCTGGGGTGGGAATTAACCGTCTGCAACGCGCTTCAGCCCGAAGACAGTCCCTGCCGCCGGATTTTGAAAAACAGGGAGTCTTTCGGAATACAGCTATTCCATTCCCTTGAAAAAATCATCCCTTTTGACCATCTGAAAAGCATTCTGGAAGTCGGCGGAGGGCTCGGCTATCTGATGCGTGACTTTCTTTCTCTGGCCCCTCATTTAAAGGCAACCATGCTGGATATATCGCCCTTCCTTCTCCAAAAGCAAAAGGAAACCCTCAACGGATTGCCCGTGAATTTCCGGGAAATGGATTTTCTGAAGATATCCCTGTCCGATCTCCAATCTTTTGATCTTGTCATTCTGAACGAAAATCTTGGAGACTTCCCCACTCTTGTTTTCGATGAAAGCCAGCCGAAACAAAACGATCCGGAAACGATACGCTCCATCAAGCGAATGACGGATTACATGGAAGAATTTGATCTTGAATTTACCCCGAAAGAAAATATAAACATCGGAGCGCTGGAAGTTGTGGAAAAATTATGCGGAGCGGACATTCCCTACATTTATATCAGCGAACACAGCTGCGAGGCATCCATGAGTAATGCTCATTTTCCTCAGCATCAGTTTACAGCGCGGGGGGTGCCTGAAAGGATAACGCTCAAGGGTCATGATGAATTCACTGTAAAATTTTCCCATCTCCAGAAAATAGCGCGTTCCTTCCGTTATCGCGTCATCTGGGGACAGTATATCGATCTTTTTCCACTCGACCTCAACGACCGGGTGAAAGCCGCCCTGCAGTCGCCAACCCCGCTCAACGACGAGCAGGAAATTATCCAGCAGTTTGTCTATGATCTCCACAAATATGAATATCTTGTGCTGATCAATGATTCAAAAAAGAAAGGATAAACGTTGAATACAGGCAAAATGATTCTGATCAGTTTTGTCATGATATTTTTGTTCTGCGCTGACGCAGCTGCTTTCCGCTGCGGGAACGGCCTCGTCACGAGCGGCGACACAAAAATGCAGGTCCTGGTTACCTGCGGCAAACCGACTTCAAAAGAAAAAGTCTGCACAGATTCTCAAACCTCCATCCGTACCGATATCAATGGAAGGAAGATCAAATCAAAAAGATGCGTCAACAAAGTGGAAGTCTGGCATTATAACTGCGGTGAAAATGATTTCATTTATGCCCTTACTTTTGACGACGGCAGACTGATGAAAGAAACCACGATGGGACGGGGTGCCGGAAAATCAGAATGCCTTGGAAAATAAAACATCCCGGCAATCAGATCCTCTTTTAAATGGATCTCACAAATCGAATTTTCATGTGTTGCATTTCCCCACGGGTTGCATTTTTTTCAATTCTGTGCTAAAGAAAAACAAATTAAGCCGAACCGCATAATTTTTTAAACACTATTGTAACATCTTGAACTACATCGTCGTTTATCTTTGACGGCATAACATAACCGAACATCATCGACTGCCAGCAGGAGACAAAGCATTGCAAAATGATCCCCTTCATATCGTATTGCGAAAACCGTGCATTAAGGATGCAAGAACCGTCTGGGAACTGATTCAAAAATCGCCACCCTTGGACATTAACTCACTGTATTCTTACTTGATCCTCTGCGCCCATTTTGCAGACACGTCTGTTGTCGCTCAATCTCCGGAAGGAACCTGCGGCTATGTATCCGCCTACATCCGGCCGGGTTACAACCATACTTTGTTTATCTGGCAGGTGGCGGTTGAAAAAGAGAAGCACGGGCAAGGTATCGCCAAAAAGATGATCAGCCATATTTTGCAGCGCCGGTATCCCAACACGCTTCAATACCTGGAAACAACGGTTAACCCATCCAACACATCTTCAAACGCTCTCTTTGATTCGATTGCCAAATCCTTAAACACGCACTGTGAAAAGAGCATCCTGTTTTCGAAAAAGGATTTCGGCACCCTGGATCATGAAGATGAAATTCTCTACCGTATCGGTCCGTTTGATACGCAATAAAAAAGAGGTTCGTACATGAAAACGATCAGAAGAATGGAATCCGAGGTCCGCAGTTACTCGCGGTCCTTCCCGGTCCTGTTTGAAAGGGCAAAAGACGCCTTTTTGTTCGACTCGGACGGCAAACGCTACATCGATTTCTTTGCAGGTGCCGGCACATTAAATTATGGTCATAACAATGATTACATGAAAGAGAAACTCATTGCGTATCTTCAAAATGACGGCATCATCCACGGCCTCGACATGGCCACACTCGCCAAAGACGAACTGCTTGGCAAACTGGAAAGCATCATTTTCAAACCTAGAGATCTCGATTACAAAGTGCAGTTCACCGGCCCCACGGGAACCAATGCCGTGGAAGCAGCACTTAAATTGGCTAGGATGGTGAAAAAACGGTCGAACGTCATCTCTTTTACCAACGGATACCACGGCCTGACGATGGGATCGATGTCCGTGACGGCCAATGCCTACTACCGGGATGAAGCGTTCATCAACCGCTCCGACGTATCCTTCCTGCCTTACGACGGTTACCTGGGTAAAGACACAAACACAGCCGCATACATGCGGCGCTTTCTTGAAGACAACAGCAGCGGTGTGGATGTTCCGTCCGCGGTCATTCTGGAAACGGTTCAGGGTGAAGGCGGTATTCGCGTTGCCAGTGTTGAATGGCTCCGCGAAATCGAGGCGATTTGCCGCGAATTCGACATTCTGCTCATCATTGACGATATTCAAGTGGGAAACGGCAGAACGGGAACTTTCTTCAGCTTTGAACAATCCGGCATCAAACCCGATATCGTAACCATCTCCAAATCCTTTTCCGGCTATGGTTTGCCCCTGTCTCTTGTTTTTTTCAGGCGGGATCTGGACATCTGGAAACCCGGACAGCACACAGGAACATTCCGCGGCAATAATCTTGCGTTTATTTCTGCTTCGGTGGCAATCGATTACTGGAAGGACGACCGATTCTCCAGAGATATTTTTCGAAAGGGAGACATCCTCCGGGAACGCCTCAACACCATCAGCGCAAAATACCCGCAGCTGAAAGCCGAAGTGCGTGGACGCGGTTTCATTTACGGCATGTCCGTCTCGCCTGATAAAATCGCCCGTGAGATCACGGCGGAATGTTTCAAAAAAGGGCTGGTAATGGAACTGGCCGGAGCCAGGAATAACGTCTTGAAGTTTCTTGCTCCTCTCATTATTCCCGATGATGTGCTGAATGAAGGTCTGGATATCCTGGATGCCGCAATCGGCAAAGTGCTTCAAAACCGCTGAAAGGAGAACTCATGCTTGTCAGAACAATCAGCGAAATTACTGGAACAGATCGCGAAGTATTCGCCCATAACCGTAACTGGGTCAGCCGCAGGCTGTTGTTGAAAAAAGACCAAATGGGATTTTCTTTTCATGAGACGATCATTTTCGCCGGTACCCAAACGCATATCTGGTACAAGAATCATCTCGAGGCGGTATTTTGCGTTGATGGAGAAGGAGAGGTGGAAACGATATCCGACGGCAAGATATACCGCATCGTCCCGGGGACCCTTTATGCACTAAACGATCATGATGAACATTACTTACGGGCAACCCGCGACATGCGCCTGCTCTGCGTCTTCAATCCGCCCCTGACCGGACGGGAAATTCATCTGCCGGACGGATCCTATCCGGCAGATGATTGACGGACCGTTTTGACTGAATTTATTTTGCGATCATTGGCGATTAAAGGTCAACTACCCCTCCCTAACGGAAGGGGCTTGTAGAAGCCCGAGTTGACAAGGGGGCTTGAAAAAGCAGCAGTTGGTATGGTCACGACACCCTGGGGTATTCCGCACGCTTCAGGCTCTGTCGCCGG
>JAQVLL010000222.1 GCA_028704195.1 Smithellaceae bacterium | reverse complement strand
ATTTATGATGGAATGGATATTTCCGCCCTGTCGATTACCGAACGTGCGAGGACGGGCATCACATATAGTTTTCAGCAGCCAGCACGCTTCAAAGGAATCACCTTTCGCGATTTGCTGACAATTGCCGCCGGGATTGATGATGAAAAAAAGCTTCTGGAAATTCTGAGAAGAGTGGGCATCTGTCCGTTGTCTTTTCTGGATAAAGAAGTGGACGCCAAACTCTCGGGTGGTGAAATCAAGAAAATAGAACTGGCAACGACCATTGCCACCAATCCCAAGCTTGCCATTTACGACGAACCGGACACGGGGATCGATTTATGGACGATCGGCCCGATGGTGAACCTGCTGAAGAAAGAGCTTGCCGAAAGCAGGACGACCACAATTGTGGTCAGCCACAACAGATCTTTTTTAGAGGCGGCGGATGTTGTGATTATCATTAATTCAGGCAGGATTGTTTATTCTGGAAATCTGGAAGGTGCCATGCCGCTTCTGGAGGACTTGAGCGTGTGTACTTATAGGAACAGTTGTGAAGGAGACCGTGATGCTGAATGCTATCGATAAATCATTGTTGAAAACGGTTGCCGATCTGGAAGAACTGCCCAAAGGCGCCTATAATATTCGAAAGAACGGCAAGCTTCTCAGCCGTCATGTGTCGGCCAATATCAATATCGAAACCAACGAAAATGAAACAGGCATTATCGTCAAAATCAAGCCGGGAACAAAAAATGAATCCGTGCACATTCCCGTGATATTAAGCCAGGCAGGTCTTTATGACGTCGTATATAATTCCTTCATTATTGGAGACGATGCCGACGTTACGATTGTTGCCGGCTGCGGCATTCACTGCGGCACATCTGAACCGGAAGGTCACGCGGGCATCCATGAATTCAAAGTCGGCAAGAAGGCAAAAGTGACCTATGTTGAGAAACATTATGCATCCGGCGAAGGCAGGGGTCGTAGGACGCTTAATCCGACAACAAAGGTATTTCTCGCCGAAGGTGCTCACGCGGAAATGGAATTGACCCAGATTGCCGGTGTGGATGAAGCCAACCGGATCAATGAAGCGGTGCTGGGGCCGGACAGCCTTCTGTTGATCACGGAGAGGGTTTTGACTGATGGTGATCAGACGGCGGTGTCCACAAATAACATTGTTCTGAAAGGTGCGGGAAGCCGTGCTAACATGATATCGCGGTCGGTGATGAAGGGCAATTCCAGACAGACTTTCTATGCCACAATGGATGCTCAGAACAAATGTTACGGTCATATTGAATGTGATGCCATTATTATGGATAACGGCACCAATGAAACAATGCCGTCGTTGAAAGCCGGCCATCCAGATGCAGAACTGACTCATGAAGCTTCCATCGGTAAAATAGCAAATGACCAGCTCACCAAATTGATGAGTCTCGGCCTGACCTATGATCAGGCTGTCAACCGGATCATTCAGGGGTTTCTGAAATAATCCGCAGAAAAAATCACGATAAAAGGCGCTTATCATTCATACAGAATCGTCTTGAACGTAATTTGATAAATTACGCTTGAGGTTTAGCTGCATTTTTGTCAAAATGAAAAATAATCAATCACCTCGAAGCAAACCATCGAGGTATGAAATAAACGTTATTATATCGCAGCAAGGTGCGGAGAATTAATGCTCGTCCCGAGTGAGCGGGATAAAAATGAAGCAGACAGGATGTTCATTGAGCATTTTAACGTATAATATGGATCTGCAATAAAAAGGAAAGGGAATGATTATGTCAAAAACAGAAGATGCATTAAAAGAAGCCTTTGCCGGTGAGTCACAGGCTAATCGCAAGTATCTGGCATTTGCCGCGAAGGCGGACGCGGAGGGATTTACCCAGGCCGCCAGACTGTTTCGCGCCGCTGCGGAAGCCCAAACCGTCCATGCACACGCGCATCTGAAGGCCATGAAGGGCATCCGTTCCACCCGGGAGAATCTGCAGGAAGCCGTTGCCGGTGAAACGCATGAGTTTAAAAGCATGTACCCCGGCATGATAGAGAGCGCCAAAGCCGAAGGGCATAAAGAAGCCGAACGGTCGTTTAATTTTGCCAATGAAGTGGAAAAAGTTCATGCGCGGCTCTATCAGGAAATGCTTGATTCCCTTGAGGCCGCTAAAGAATCGTACAGTTACTATGTGTGTCCCGTTTGCGGTTACACAGCGGAAAAAGAGGCTCCGGATGCCTGCCCCGTCTGCGGAGCAAAAGGGAAAATGTTCAAAAAAGTCGATTGATGACAATCCGGCAAACCGTTCCTCCGGCAGTCCGCAGGTAAAAAAAACGGACCGAACGTCAAGGGAGGTTATTCAGGCTGGATGTCCAGGCGTTTTCTTTTACATTTAAAAGACACGCAATAAGAATCAATTGGGCGGAGAAATGAAAGAAATTCTCACAGCCACTGGTGGCATTATCCTTTTTCTGGTCGGCATGATCCAACTGTCGTCCGCCGTCCGGGAAATGATGACTGCCAGAATAAAAGAGCTGGTCAGATATGCCGTGGAAAAACCCTTTTACGGGTTAATCACGGGCATCGTTTCCGCGATCTTGTTTCAGAGTTCTTCGGCCACCATCGCGCTCACCATTGGTCTGGTCAGCGCCGGATTAATCAGCTTTTACAGCTCGCTTGCCATTGTACTGGGCGCAGATATCGGTACTACCCTGACCGTGCAGTTCGTCATCTGGCGGTTTACGGAATTTTCGCCCTTTATTATTTCCATTGGAGGACTCTTATGGATCATCCGCCGGGGCAACTGGAGTACGGCCGGTGAAATGATTTTTTATTTCGGACTGATTTTCCTTGGCCTGGATATTGTCGGCCAGGCAGCGGCGCCTCTCAAACAATCACCTGTCTTCATGCATTATTTTACACAGGACATAAATCCGCTTTACGGGGTTGGGGTGGGCGTGGTCGCTACAGCTATGGTGCAGGCCTCCGCCATTCCCATTGCGATTCTGGCAGTATTGGCTCAGCAGGACCTGGTTGTTCTTGAAAATGCCGTGCCCATTGTTCTGGGTGCCAACATTGGTACGACG
The DNA here is from genome assembly GCA_028704195.1 of Smithellaceae bacterium. Lineage (GTDB taxonomy): Bacteria > Desulfobacterota > Syntrophia > Syntrophales > Smithellaceae > UBA8904. The sequence goes on along the minus strand of JAQVLL010000222.1, from coordinate 1,455 downwards.
GTGACGGCGCTTCTGGCCGGAACGGTCGCGAAGGTGAGCGGCAAAAGAACAGCCGTCTCTCACTTGATTTTCAAATGCTTGGGTGTTGTTATTTGCCTGGTGTTTTTACCGTTTTTCATCGATGTTCTGAAGGAGCTGTCCACCAGCGTCGCCCAGCAGATTGCCTGGTCGCATTTTATGCTGAATCTCGTGATAGTCGCCTTGTTTATTTTTTTTCTGCGGCCGTTTGCCGCTCTGATGAAAAAAGTCATGCCCGGTGAAGACGATGCTCTGCCTGTCTGGCCGGAATATATCAACCCTAAAGATCTGATTGATCCGGTCAAATCTCTGGATCACGTATTCAAGGAGTTGCAGCGGCAGATGAAACTTGCGCAGATCATGCTCTTCAGAACCATTAATCTCATGTCCTGCTACAAGGAGGGCAGGGCCAGGGAAATTGCGTATGTTGAAATGGTCGTGAATAATTTGCGGGAACAGATCGTCCGATTCCTCTGGAAAGTATCGAACCGCCCGCTGTCGGCAGTGCTTTCCAGAAGAGTCTTTGCTTACACGGCAATGGCCGGTGACATTAAAAGCATCGGCAATCACATCCAGTCGATCAGTGCTCTTGCCTCACAGCGGGCATTGAGCAGGATAAAATTCAGCAGCCCTGGAGAAAAAGAGTTTGAGGAAGTTCTGGAACTGGTCAAGCGCAACCTGATGGACGCATCGGCAATGATGGAGATTTTCGATACGGAAAAAGTGAAGAATGTTATCCGCCGTGAAGAAGAGATCGATGTAAAAGTCAGGGAAGCTCTGGACAATCACCTGAAAAGGTTTCATTCACGCGAATGCAGCCCGGAAGCCGGTCCCATCTTTGTCGAGATGCTGGGCCATTTGGAACGCATTTCCGATCTGTGCAATAACGTGGCAGAGTATGTCTGGGATATCCAGTAGCAAAAGCGTACAAGAAAAACGTATTGCCTGAATCGCCAATGTCCTCTATAATACGAAAAAATATGATCATCCGCCAAAGGGGGTATTCATGGACAAAAGAATGAACGCATTGACGTTTGCTTTGGAAAACGAACAAAAAGAGCGCGAATTTTATCTGGCTCATGCCCGGAAAACCAGGAATATGGCGGGCAAGAACATGTTCAAGCAGATTGCCGATGAGGAAAAAGAGCATTACGAAATGCTCAAGAAGCTCCATGATAAATGGCAGGCGCAGAAGAAATGGCCTGCGACTGTTCCTCTGAAAGTAAAGAAATCTCTGGCAGGGACGGTCTTAAAGTCCATGTCTGCAAAAAAATCCGCCAGGATTACCGGCACGGAAGACGAGCTCAAGGCTGTTCGTACAGCGATTGATTTTGAGGCGCGCGGAGTCGCTTTATACACCAAACTGGGAAAACAATGTAAGGACCCGAAAGAGATAGCTTTTTTTGAGATGCTTGCCGGAGTTGAACGTGTACATCT
>JAQVLL010000221.1 GCA_028704195.1 Smithellaceae bacterium | reverse complement strand
CCCTTACAGCCGCGGGCGTAAGCAGGCTGAATGGGAGTATTCTCAGCGATCGTGTGTTCGCTGTGAATAACGCCGATTGGGCGATATAGGATATCACCTGGATTCATACCCAGTGCCCTTCCACGTCGGCGTTCGTCGATTCGGAAAGCTTGCCTGCAGCATAAAGTTCCAGCGCTTCCGATACGGTTGCCGCGTTGGTGTTATAGATTTTGATGTCGGCCGCCTGAAGAACACGGAAAGCCTTTGGCCCGCAATGTCCGGTGACCAGAGCTTTCACCCCTTGCTGCGAAATGTTTTGTGCGGACTGAATACCTGCGCCCTGCGCCGCGTTCAGGTTCTGATCGTTATCGACAACCTCGAAGGTTTTAGTCTCCAGATCATAGATTAGAAACTTTGGCGCGCGCCCAAAACGGGTGTCGAGCGGCGAATTCAAATCGTTGCCGGATGTGGTTAATGCTATTTTCATATTGTTCTCTCTTTCTTTGAAATCAATTATAAGATTCCATCAGTTCCCGGGATTCAGTCACCAGGTGACCCGCAAGTTCTTCCATGCCCGTTTGTTTCCAGAAGGGGAGCCTGCTGTGAGTCTCCATGTATTTAAGCGGAATCGGGTGGGTTCCCACAACCACGGGTAGCTTAAACTGCTCTTCGATGAATACTTTAAATTGCAGGAGCCGCGGACATGGAGGGTATCCCACTACAAGACCGGTGGCCAGATGGATGACATCGCATCCATTTTTTAGAAATTCCGCGGGCACATATTCCACATTTCCGCCCGGACAACCGCCGCAAGTTGAATATCCAACGATTTCCAACGCCTCACCTGAAGCGTACCGGGCAAAACCACCGTGGCGTTCGCGCAAAGCTCTGAAACATTTTCCTCCTCCGCAATTGCGGTAGCGGGCGCAAATGATAATCCCTATTTTTTTCAATTCCGACTCCCTGTATGAACTCTTGGAAGAATGATTTAAAGCCCGTCAATTTCCTGTGATGCTTAAAATTGATGGCGGCGGCGCGAAGCGGTGTTTTACACGCCTCCGCCATCCTGGCGCGGATAAAATCCACGCCTATGTCCAATCCCGCCAATTATTTTCCCTGGTTCCTGTTAGTCAATTCATCGAGACGCTTTTAAATCATGTCTATTTCGGATTGCAGGTATTCGTCCTGGTTTTTCAGAGCCTGTTTTTCAGATTCCGGATCGGGATTTTATGTGGGTACAGCCAATTACCTTCCGGGGTGCTGCCCGGCATGCATGTCGTGTAAAAGTGTCTGCATTAGCCGAACCCATCGCCACGAACACCGCGACCCTTTCCAAAGTTGCGTCCCTGGGCGTTGCTGAAATAACCAGGCATATGGTAGCCGGCGCGATGTCCGGCCGCACGGCCGGTTATCGCGCCCTTTCCTATTGGACCTCTTGAATCTCCTCCTGGCATGATAAATACCATCATTTTTTTTCGTTATTCTCTTATCATAGCCGTGCCGCACTGCGGGCATTTCATCTGTGTGCAGGGTACGCCGCGTTCATGTGCTTGCGAGTGGCCGCAGTTGGGACAACGGCAAGTACCTGCCGCGCCGCCCGCCTGTGGACCGCCCATGCGTCCCCGACCGCCTCCACCGCGGCCCTGACCCATACCGCCTCCCATACCTCTACCGCCACGATTTGTATCGTTCACTGATTCTCCTCCTTCCGGGTATTTACCCATTCAAGCCATTATATTGAATCATCATGCAACTGCTCGGATAGACTATCAGAACACAAAGACCGCAGCTGCCAGAACGGTTGTGTAATCACCGTTTTTCAAAACGCATGATTGCGTGGTATTGCGTGTTCCGACGATTTTGCCGCTGATTTTAAACAACTCCTTTTTTTCATCCCAGCTTTCATCCACATCAAAATCAATGCCCAGCGTTGAAGCAAGCATTGCCGCGGCAAGATCTTCCGCGTAGTCCCCCGTCTGCCTTTCGGTAAAACCGAAAGCGTGGTGCTCGCTAATGTAGCCATATGTTTTTTTGTCCACGGGAATTGCGCACCCGACTGATGCGGAGATCAGCCGCTTGGGTTCGTTACTGCAGCAGCGGCTCATCACGCAAAATGTGATGGCGCCCGGCTGGAGTTTTTTAAGGCCTTCTCTGCGGGAGATAATCTTACAGCCCGGCGGCATGATGCTGGAAACCTGCACCAGATTGCACTTTTCAATGCCCGCGTCCCGCAGTGCCAGTTCAAATGAATGGAGCTGTTCGCGGTGCGTTCCGACACCCTTGGTGAAAAACAGCTCTTTTGGAATAGATTGGCTCAATGTCTTATTCTCCTTTGCAATCAGAATGTTAAACCCTGTTGTGGTAATTTTATTTGCCGGATATCCGGTTTCATCTTCAGGTAAGGCCATTAAAAGAAGATTTCTTTATTCTTCCACGCGCTGACGTTTCATGCGGTACTCCCGCTTTTTGGCGGCGACATCTTCTGCCCTGTCCGCGACCCATGCCGGAACCCTGACAGCGCCCGATACAGCCGGGCATTGCAAAGTCCTCTGAATTTAGTCTCCCGTCATGATAGGCAGCTATGATTTCCTCCACCGTTCCGCGGACAAATGGATACACCGTGATGCCCATGGAGGCGATGGATGTCTGCAGGGGCCAGGAAATGGCGCCGCAGATCAGGACGTTGATCCCCTGTTCTCTGAGATGGGTCGCGCGGTTGGCTGGTTCGGTGGTTCCCATCCGGATCATCGTGCGTTTCTGTCCATTTGTTCCGTCTGTCTCCAGAATCAGCAGTTGATCTGCCGCATCGAAGACCGTGGAAATGGAATCCTTAAATATGGACAGGGCGATCTTCATGGTCAGGCCAACAACCCGGGATTATTTTTATTGTCATAAACGTATCTCATAAACGTAGTAAATGCAAGCCGGATGCCAAAAGGGAAAAAATGACAAACAATCATAAAAACAAATAGATGAAAAATACTTTGAAGATACGTCAGTCTATGGATTTTGCATTAACGCGACATTATTTGCGACATTGTTGCAATAATGCGACTAGCTCTGGATTGATGGAAAAGGTTTGATGCCGAGGGATTTGATCTTTCGGTACAGGGTGCTTTTATGGATGCCCAGCTGTCTGGCGGTCTGTGGAAAGTTCCAGTTGTTCTGTCTCAGGGCGTTTGCCAGATATTCAGCTTCAACATCACGCAGGCAGAGGCTGCCTTCTTTGCTTTCTGATGATTTTACATTGAAAAGAGATTCCGGCAGGTGTCTCTTTTCAATAAGCCCTGTCTTGCAGAGAATAAACGCCCGTTCGATGATGTTGGCCAGTTCACGGATATTGCCAGGGTAACTGTATGACATCAATACAGTCATGGCCTCGTCACTGACGCCGGTGACAGACTTTTTTTGCAGCACGTTGAAGCGGTTGATGAAATGCTCAATCAAAAGCGGAATGTCTTCCATACGTTCGCAAAGCGGCGGCAGGGTGATTTTGAAGACATTGATCCGATAGTACAAGTCTTCACGGAACTTTTTTTGCCGAACCAGTTCCTCAAGATTTTTATTTGTGGCCGCAAGGATGCGCACGTTATGTTCAACGCTCTGCGTCGCGCCCAGCGGTTCATAGGTTTTTTCCTGAAGCACACGGAGAAGCTTGACCTGCATGGCAGGTGTGATCTCACCGATTTCATCCAGAAAAAGCGTTCCGTTCTGTGCCAGACGAAACCGGCCGGGTTTGTCTTTTTTTGCGTCGGTGAAAGCACCCGCTTTGTAGCCGAAAAGCTCCGATTCCAGAAGAGTGTCCGGCAGTGCGCTACAGTTGACAGCGACAAAAGGCTGTTTTTTCCGGGGACTGAGGTTGTGGATTGCCCGGGCGAAAAGTTCTTTGCCCGTGCCGCTTTCACCCTCAATTAGAACGGTGCTGGCGCTATCGGCGATGTCGGGAAGAATGTTAAACAGCTGCAGAATTTTATGATTTTTCGAAATAATGTCTGAAAAAGAATATCTGGCGTGTACAGCTTTACGCAAATCTTCCTCTACGCTGATGTCGCGAAATGTTTCCACCGCACCCAGCAAATTGCCGAATTTGCCGCGCAGAAGCGCGGTTGATATGCTGATGGGAAGGCGGCGTCCCTCTGCGTCAATGATGTGAACTTTTTTGTCGATGATCGGAACGCCGTTTTTCATGGTGGCCCTGAGGCAGCATCTTTTTTCACAGATATCAGCCTTCAGCACATCCTTGCACAATTGCCCGATGGCTTCGCTACGGGACACACCCGTGATCTGTTCAGCGGCACGGTTAAAGGAAGTAATCCGCCAGTCCTTATCCACTGTGAATACCCCATCCGCGATGGAGTCAAGGATGGCGCTCTGCTCATCCTGAATCTGAAAAGATGTTTTATTCGGGCGTGATCTTCCGCTCATCACTTTCCCCTGTTTTTCTCCGTTGTTTTTCTGAAATACATCAGTTTTTTTTTTGAAGCAATAAAAAAGCAATAATATTTAATAAACGGGAGGATGGGGAT
>JAQVLL010000220.1 GCA_028704195.1 Smithellaceae bacterium | reverse complement strand
TATATCGGCATATCGGAGTCTCCTAAGTATTCCCCTTTTTATAATCCATTGCCTGCAAATATTCAATACGTTCAGTAAGCGGTGGATGCGAATAATAAAATATGACATACTAGGGGTGGGGATGGAGATTACTGAGGTTATCTTTGGCCAGGCGTTTGAGCGCACTGATCATGGGCTGTGAGGTACCGGTCAGGTCATAAGCCATCCGGTCTGCTTCGCGTTCGAAACGCCGCGTAACGGCCGTGCCTGCGGGGGCGAGGAAAAAACCCGCCGCTCCGAGATAGAGAGAGACAAGAAACAATCCGGCATAAACAGGGGTGCGATCAATCCCGAAAGCGCCGTATAGGGGCGGATACCCTACGGCAAAATATACAAAATAAAACAGGAACAGTGAAGCAATGACCATGAATGCCAGTTGTTTGAGAATATGCTTCTTTCTCCAGTGCCCGATTTCATGCGCCAGCACCGATACAATTTCTTCATGAGTGTGCGAAGCCAGAAGCGTGTCATATAAAACGATGCGTTTGGTTCTGCCGATCCCGGTGAAATAAGCGTTGGTATGTTTGGATCGTCTGCCTTCATCCACCTGATAAATGCCTTTGGCCTCCAGACCGGCCTGGGCGAGCAGTGCCACGATTTTTTCCTTAAGCGCCGTGTCCCTGATCGGTTCAAATTTGTTGAAGAGCGGCGCGATCAGCACCGGGTAAAGCCACAAAAGCGTAAGCTGAAATAAGGTGAAAAACATCCATCCCCAGAACCACCAGCTTTTGGGCAGATAGATAACAAATGCCATGAGTGCGCTGACGATAATGGTCATCAGGATCGCCGAAATCAGCACCGATTTGAATAGATCCACCAGCCACAGCTTCCATGTTATAGTGGAAAATCCGTATTTTTTTTCCAGCACGAAGGTATGATAGATGTCAAACGGCAGGCCGGCAGCCCCGCTGATGACCGCCAGACAGGCGAAAAAGATCAGTGCCTGCAAGATGAGATGGATATTGATTCCGGCAAGCCACCCGATTCCCAAGGGCAGCAGCAGAAATATCACGGCCAGTTCAATCGCGTCCACTGCCAGATGCTCCCATGATTCCAGACGCGACTGGTCAGAGGTGTAGTCTACCATCTTGTGGAGAGTTGCTTCATCGAGTTCGTCCCGGAACGCCGGCGGTATTTCCCGGCCATGCGTTTTCAGATGACCTGTATTGAGCCGTTCCAGGACAAAACGCAACGCCATTCGCCCGATAAATAAAGTAAGAAAAACCGTTAAAAGAATTTTTTCCATACAGTCCTGTTTCTGATCATCATATTCTTTATTGATAAATGGAGACCGGTATTTTGTAAAGTTATTTATTGTGCGCGAGCGGGCCGTAGGCTTCAATGAATCGGTTTCCATAATCAATGCCTGTTTTATAAGCTTTACGCAGCGTGGCTGCATTTCTAGTGGTTCGTCCGATCTCCAGATTGGCGGGCGGTGCGAGTTGCGTTATGCGGACGCCTGATGGTGGATTGTTGATAAATGCAACGGCCGCATTGTAACGGTCAGCTCGCTGTCTGAACGCTTCCACCAGGCGAGGGTATTTTCGAAAATACAGGGAAAAAACAGCTAACACAACGATACTTTGCTTTTTTACATAATGGGCCGGGCGGGACCGGATTACAGTAATGTGTGTTGCGCCCCGCCGCCACGCTTCACACACGGGAATGGAATCCGATATGCCTCCGTCCGTTGCTTTTTCACCGTTTACATCCAGTGCCTTACGGTAGAGAATCGGCAGAGAGCTGGAAACTTTCAGATAGTGCTCCAGTGTATTTGCGTCAGGACGCAGATACACTGGTCCGCCTGTCTCCATCGATGTGGCGACAATCAGGTAATCTTTGTTTTGCGTCCGGAGTTTTTCTTCGATTTGCTTCAGGTCGAGGCGGTAGTTTTTAATCGTCTGTTCCCACATCCAGTCCAGATCCATCAGGTGTCCGCCCTTAAGAAACCGCCAGGGATTGATGAATTGGTGTGACAGGGAGTAGCGAAGGGTGATATCAAAATTTCGGTTGTTTTGTCCCGCGAGATGCGAAGCCAAATGGCAGGCTCCGGCGGAAACACCGATGTACAAATCGAAGGGATCAAAACCTTTATCGTCGAATGCGTGCAGGATGCCGGCTGCAAAAATGCCCCGCATTCCGCCACCCTCCACGACCAAAGCTGTTTTTTTATGGTGATCCTTTAAAATCATCTTTGGAAACCGTCCACGCGTGTGGGTTTTAAACGGGGATACAGCAGCCCGTCGTCGGTGAGAATTACAACCGGCCACTCCACGCCGGTGATAAAAACCAATTGCGCAGAAACCTTTCCTTCCACAGGCTGCCAGTGTTGGGAGGTCACAAACTCCATTTGCCACAGGGGCTGGTTATCCATGGCGATCAGCCCCTGAAAGGATTCGTGGCGATGGGAATCCGGGTCCGTCCATTGTTTTATGCTGATGTCCACAGTGCCGTTTTGTCTGAAACCTTCTTTCAGGCCTTTGGCGGCGTTGCGCATATGAGGAGTGGTCTGCCAGATCGCAAATGTAATCAGCGCTGCAAACACGGCGATGCCGTAAAAAACCGGATTGCCGGTAAATGCGCCGGCCATCAATAAAACCGCCGTCAGTAAAGCAGTGCCCAATCGTGCCACATCGATTATTTTACCGGATCCCGTTCGGGTAAGTTCTGTAATTTGTTCATCAACGGTCATATGGATGGCGTATAAGATCGATAAAGCCCAGTCAAGTTGAAATGTTAATGATACATGAGTCAACATTTCATTTTACAGGACATCCCTTAAATTCCGGCCGGTCAGGAAAGACGTTTTGTGTGAAAAATATTGACAAAACCGGCAATCAATATATAGATAAACAATAATTTTTAAGGAGTTGTCCACACATGTTTGGTATAGGTTTTCAGGAACTGATTATTATCGCGATCATTGCGCTTTTAATCGTCGGGCCCAAAAAACTGCCTGATCTGGCCAAAACACTCGGTAAAGGGATTCGGGATTTTAAAAACGCGACGGACGGAATTACCGATGATCTGAAAGATACCCTGAAGGACGAAGACAAAAAGGCCGATCAGGGCAATGGACTGGAAAATTCACTCCTGGTAAAAAAATCTGAAACTGAAGACAAGAATGAAGCAGCCGGCAGGGACGCCGGTATAAAATAAAATCCAACACAACCTCTGCGCTTTCAGCACCCTGAAAAACGGTAATTATGGAAACCAACGAAGATGCCAAAATGTCTTTGACCGAACACTTGATAGAATTGCGGAAAAGACTGACAAACGCGCTGATCGCGCTGGGGATCGGTTTCTTCGTCTGCTACTACTTTAAAGACGCATTGTTTGCCGTCATTACCAAACCTCTGGTCGAAGCTCTTCCCAAAAACAGCTACCTGATTTACACCGGATTGACCCAGGCTTTTTTCACGTATATGAAAGTGGCATTTTTTTCTTCTCTGATATTCACCAGTCCTTTCATTTTCTACCAGGTGTGGAAGTTTATTTCGCCGGCGCTGCTTCCTCAGGAAAAAAAGTACGTGGTGCCGTTTGTCCTGTCTTCCACCGTGCTTTTTTTGAGTGGCGTCACCTTCGGTTTTTTCATCGTTCTGCCTCCTGCGTTTCATTTCTTCGTCAGTTTCAATAATCAATATCTGCAGCCAATGATTTCTTTCAACGAATACATTGGCCTTTTTATTAAGTTTTTACTGGGTTTCGGTTTGTCCTTCCAGTTGCCGGTCTTAATCTTCTTTCTGGCAAAACTGGGGATTGTGACTGATAAGATGCTTTCTCGAAACAGGAAGTATGCTGTTTTATTAATGTTTATTGCCGCCGCAATTCTTACGCCTTCTCCGGATGCGCTAAGCCAGATGTTGATGGCGATTCCCTTGCTGTTTCTGTATGAAGTGAGTATAGTTATTGCTAAGTTTGCAGGCCGGAAAAAAGAGGTACCCGCTTAAGACGGGAAGGAGAGAGGTCGGGATTGGATCATGTCTGAACTCAAAAGAAAGAAAAAGAAATCAAGCAAACTGCTGATCTTTTTCAAAATATTATTTGTTTTGTTCCTGTTGATTTTGCTGCTGACGCTTAGCGGGCTCACGGCCTATTACGCGTTGACCAGAGACCTTCCGGGGATTGATGCATTGAAGGATTACCGGCCAAGCATTGCTTCCCGTGTTTATGACGCAAGCGATGGGCTTCTGGAGGAGTTTTTTTTAGAAGACAGGAAGATTATTCAGATTTCTGAAGTTCCGGATATGGTCAAGTATGCTTTTGTTGCAGCCGAGGACTCGCGCTTTTATCAGCATAAGGGATTTGATCTGGTCAGTATTTCCCGTGCCATGTTCAAAAACGTGGAAGCGGGTAAAATTGTTCAGGGCGGCAGCACCATTACGCAGCAGGTGGCCAAAATGATGTACCTGACGCCGGAAAGAAAGTACATTCGAAAGTTCAAAGAAGCCGTTCTTTCCTACCGTATTGACCGATATCTGACAAA